>CBJLKR010000077.1:0-9864 GCA_966423695.1 uncultured bacterium
AACTACCACCGTCCGGTGACTGGCGCGGGCCCTTCACCTCTCGGTGTAGCCTCACCTTCGATGGTCGACCTCGAAGCCCGATACCGCGAGACCACGCCGCGCTCGCGCGCGATCCACGAGCGCGCGGTCAAGGCTATGCCGGGCGGCACGACGCGAACGACGACCTACTTCGACCCCTATCCCCTCTACGTCGACCGCGGCGAGGGCTGCCACATCTGGGACGCCGACGGCACCGAGCGCATCGACATGATCGGCAACTACACCGCGATGATCCTCGGCCACGCGCACCCGAAGATCGTCGAGGCGATCCGGGCCCAGGCCGCCCGAGGCACCGGATTCGCGGCCGCCAACCCGGTCGAGGTCGAGCTGGCGACCCTGTTGTGCGAGCGCGTGCCGAGCCTCGACATGGTGCGGTTCTGCAACTCGGGCACCGAGGCGACGATGTTCGCCATGCGCCTGGCGCGCGCCTTCACCGGACGGCCGGCCATCGCCCGTATGGAGGGCGGCTACCACGGCACCCACGACTACGCCGAGGTCAGCACGCATCCGACCGTCGCCGAGGCCGGCCCGGCCGATGCGCCTCAGGCGGCGCCCGACTCGATCGGCACGCCCGCCTGGGCGCTGGACCAGGTCGTGGTGCTGCCGTTCAACAATCCCGACGCGGCCGAGCGGATCATCCGCCGCGAGGCCTCGCGGCTGGCGGCCGTCATCCTGGAGCCGATCATCGGCGCCGGTGGCGTGATCGCGGCGACTTCCGAGTTCCTTCGCCGTCTCCGCGCGGTGACGTCGGAGCTCGGCATCCTCTTGATCTTCGACGAGGTCATCTCGTTTCGCGTCTCGCCCGGCGGCGCGCAGCAGGTCAGCGGCGTGAAGCCGGATCTGACGACACTCGGCAAGATCATCGGCGGCGGCCTGCCCGTGGCCGCGTTCGGCGGTCGCGCCGACGTGATGGAGGTTCTGGACCCCAGGCGCGAGCACAACCTCGCGCAGGGCGGGACCTACAACGGCAACCCGCTGGGCATGGCGGCAGGGCTCGCGGGCATGAGGGAGCTCACGCCCGATGTGTACGAGGAGCTGAACCGCAAGGGAGCGCGCGTCTGCGAGCAGCTGAGCGAGGTCTTCGCCTCTCACGAGGTCGCGGTGCAGGTCAACGGGGCAGGGTCGATGCTCGCGCTGCACTTCACCGACAAGCCGGTCGTCGACTACCGCGGGGTGGTCGCGTCGGACAAGAAGAAGGCGCGCGACCTTTTCCTCAGCCTTCTCAACCACGGCGTGCTCATGGCGCCGCGCCTGATGGGGGCGCTCTCCACTCCGATGCGGGAGGACGACGTGCAGCGCTTCGTCGACGCGGTCGACACGTCGCTGACCGAGCTCAAGCCACGATGGGAGGCGGCAGAACCCGCCGCGCGCGTCGGCCGTTAGAAGCCTCGTGAAGGCCGGAGCCCTGGCGCTGATGCTGATTTGCTGCGCCGCCGCGTGCGCCGGCGCCTCGGGGACGGCGGTCGTGTCCCCGTCGGCCCCCGGATCGGCCCCCCCGTCTCCGTCAACGAAACCCTCGGGCGTAAGCGCGATGACGCTTGACGAGGAGGTAGGGGTGGTGATGATGGTCGGTTTCCGCGGGCCGCTCACCCCGTCCGTGCTCGCCGACTGGACGAGGCACCAGTACGGCGGGCTCCTCGTCGTCAACCTGAACCACAACGCGTCCACGCCCAGCGACATCAGGGCGCTGATCGCGCAGCTTCGAGCGGTCACGAACCATCGCCTTATCGCCGCCACGGACCAGGAAGGCGGCGGCGTGTGCATTGCGGTCAGCGCCGTCCCGTGCATCCCGATGCCGGTCGGTGAAGCCGAGACGACGTCGATGGCGTTCGCGCTGCGCTCACTCGGCTTCGATCTCGACCTTGGCCCGGTGTCCGATGTGTGCTCAGGGCCGTCCTCGGTCATGTGGGGACGGTGCTACGGCACCGATCCGTCCGCGGTCGCATCGTCGATCGGTGCGGTGGTCGACGGCATCCATGCCGCCGGCATGCTCTCGGCTGCCAAGCACTTTCCCGGGCACGGCGACACGGCCGTGAGCTCGGAGACGAGCCTGCCCCGCATCGACGAGAGCCAGGCTTCGCTCCGCACACGCGACCTTCCGCCCTTCGAGGCGGCGATCGCGCACGGCACCGACTTCGTGCTCCTCGGCCACCTGTTCTACCCGGCGCTGGACGCCCGCCGGTCCACCGACCTCTCTCCGGCGACAT
Source organism: uncultured bacterium (assembly GCA_966423695.1). Taxonomy (GTDB): domain Bacteria; phylum Chloroflexota; class Dormibacteria; order Dormibacterales; family Dormibacteraceae; genus 40CM-4-65-16. Next base: position 2,247 of record CBJLKR010000077.1, read on the forward strand.
TCGCGCTCCTGCGCGGCGACCTCGGGTTCAAGGGCGCCGTGCTTTCCGACGATATGGAGATGGGCGCGATCACGACGAGCACCACCACGCCCGAGGCGGCGGTGCAGTTCCTGCAGGCGGGTGGCGATATGGTCATGGTCGCGCACGACCTCTCCGTCGCCGACGCGACCTTCGCGGCGATCAAAGCGGCGGTCGAATCGGGCCGCCTGCCGCGTCAGCGGCTGGACGACGCGGTGGCGGCCCTCACCGCTCTGAGACCGACCTAGACGGCGGCGGCCACCCCCACCTCTTCGAGCTTGCCGCTGCGCACGTCATAGACGAATCCTCGGACGCTGGTCTTGTTCGGGATGAACGGGCTCGCCTTGATGCGCGCGATCGACTGCTTCACGTCCCCCTCCAGGTCGCCGAACGCCTCGAAGGCGAACGCCGGGCGGATGCCTGTCTCCTTCTCGATCGCGCCCTTGATCTCGTCGTCGTGGAACGTGAGCATGCCGCAGTCGGTGTGGTGGATGAGGACGATCTCCTTCGTGCCGAGCAGGCGCTGGGAGATCGCCAGGGAGCGGATGGCGTCGTCGGTTACTGCGCCGCCCGCGTTCCTGATGACGTGCGCGTCGCCCTCCTGCAGGCCGAGGATCTTGTGCACGTCTAGCCTCGCGTCCATGCATGCGAGAACCGCGACGTGCTTGGCCGGCGGCAAGGGCAGGTCGCCCTTCTTGAACGAAGCGGCGTAGGACTGGTTGTTGCGGACGAGCTCGTCGGTGACGCTCATTGGCGTTTGCCTCCTGAGGGTTGAGTCCGATTAAGTCCGAGACGAAAGACGAATCGGGCCGGACCAACTACAGAGGCAGCTCTTGCAGCGGGCGAAGTCGACGGCGCGCCGGCGCGTCAGAACGCGGACGAGCATCGACTTCCCACCCACAACGAGGTTGAACCGTACCAGCGTCGCGGTTATTCGCTCACGACTCCCGGCCTACGGGGTCGCGCTCGCCGCCCCATGCGCCGCGCCGGGCCTAGTGCTCCTTCTTCTTCTTCTGGGAGCCGCCGCCGGTCGGCGCCGGTGGCGTGTTGACCACCGGAGGCGACGTGGGCACCGTCCCGGGCAGGTAGTAGTTGCCGTACTGGTACTCCACGCCCGCCGGCACCGCGTACCACTGCTCGGCCCCGAGAACCGGCAGCGCGCGCGCGAGGAACGAGTGCCATGCCGGCACGGCGACGTAGTAGCTGTCCGAGCCCTCCGTCATCTTCTGCCGCCAGTCGGGGTTACCCATCCAGACCGCGACGGCGATCTTCGGCGTGAACCCGACGGTCCACGCGTCGGCGAAGCTGTCGGACGTTCCGGTCTTGACGGCGACCTGCCAGCCGGGGATCACGAGCTGCGAGTTGCGGCCGAAGATCATCGCCCGGTTCTCGTCCTTGGACATCATCGTGGCCATGATGAACGCGACTCTCGGGTCGACTGCCTGCCTGGCGCTGTCGGTGTGCTGGTAGATCGTCGCGCCGCCGCTGATGACGCGCGCGATCGCAAACGGTTGGTGCAGCACGCCTCGCGCGGCCAGCACTGACGCGCCGGTCGCCATCTGCAGCGGCGTCTCGCCGTAGCCGCCCAACGTCAGCGACGGGCCGAAGCTGTTGGGGTCGTCGTTGTTCGAGAAGCTGCCGTCCGGATGCGGCTGCCACGGTGGTGCGCCCATCGCGCGGGCCACGTCGACGACGTTCGGGATGCCCACGCCCAGCTCGACCTTGACGGCGGGAATGTTGAGCGAGTTGCCCATACATACCTGCAGCTGGCACGTGCCGTGGTAGGTGCCGTCGTAGTTCTGCGGCTTGTACAGGGTCTGAGAGCCGGGGTCCATGTACTCGAACGGACCGTCCTGGACGGGCGTCGTCATCGTGAACTTCGTGCTGGCGATCGCCGCCGTGTAGGTGAACATCTTCATCGACGACCCGGGATTGCGTGGCGGCCACACGGCAAGGTTGTACTGGCCGCCGTCGGTCTTCGGATTGGCGGACGAAACCATGGCGATGATCGCGCCCGAGGTCGGGTCGATCGCGACCAGCGCCCCTTGCTGGACGTTGCGCCATGCGAGGTTTGCCTGGGTGCTCGTGATGGCGTCCTGCGCGATGCCCTGAAGGGCGACGTTCAGCGTGGTGTAGACGCGCAGCGCGCCCCCGTAAGTCGCGCCTTTGCCGTACTGCTTTGTCAGCTGGCCCGTCACATAGCTCACAAACCCGGGCGCGATGATCGCGTTGACCGGGGTGAACATGTGCGCCGGCGGTTTGAGGTCCTCCTTGTAGGCCGCTTCCGCCTGCGCCTGCGTCACCTTGCCCGCGTCGACCATGGCCTGCAGCACCTGCTGCTGGCGCGCCTTGGCCGTGCTCCAGCTCGTGAACGGGCTGTAGAGCGTCGGTCCGCGGACGAGTCCGGCCAGCATCGACGCCTGCGCGAGGTCGAGGTCCGCCGCTCTCCTGTGGAAGTAGATCTCGGCCGCCGCCCCGGCGCCGACCGCACTGTTGCCGAAGGAGACGCTGTTCAGGTACATCTCCAGGATCCGGTCCTTGGAGTACCGACGCTCGACGGCGAACGCGAGCAGGGCCTCCGTCAGCTTGCGCTGAAGCGACGGTTGGTCGCCCAGCAGCCTTACCTTGACCAGCTGCTGCGTGATCGTCGACGCGCCCTGGACGGTGCTGCGCGCCTTGAGGTCGACCACCGCCGCGCGCGCGATGCCGGCGGGATCGATGCCGGGCTCGGAGTAAAAGTTCCGGTCCTCGATCGCGACGATCGCCTGGGGCAGGAACGCACCCATCTCGGGCAGCGTCTCGTAGTAGTGCTGATAACCCGGCGGATGGAGGTCCGCGATCACCGTCGTGCCGTCGGCCGCGTACACGAGGGTGTCGCCAGGGACGTCGCTGTCCAGCTGGGATACGTCCGGCAGTGGCGCCGCGTACGCGACGTACCAAGGCGAGGCGAACGCGGCCGGGATCAGCAGCGCCAGCAGAAGGCCGATTCGGAACAAAAGACCGCCGCGCTGGGTCTTGTGGGGTCCCGTCACCTTGCGCGCCTCCGAGGCGCGCGGGCCTGGCTCTGGCCTACCGAACGGAGCGATCTCGCCCATCCCGCGCGATTTGAGGGCCGGCTTCGATTCTCACAAAGATGAAAACGCGGGGACTCCGGCGAGTCACCTGAACAGCTTCACCGTCCGAGTTCAAAAGTATGTAAAGAACCGCGGTTTGCGCTTTGCCTCACACTGCGCCGGTGCGCGGCTTCGTGCTCGGCCTGATCTTCGCGGTCGGCCTGACGGTGACGATACTTTCCATCCGTCCCGGCGGCCTGCGGCGGCAGTTGCGGATGGCCGCGCGGCGGCTCCGGATCTTTCTCGTCCTCGGCGGCCTGTACCTTGCCGCTTCGCTGGTGATCCGGCTCGCCTTTCCGACCGGACCGGTCGCGGATTACGCTCTGCCGGCGCTGGCGCTCGTGCTCGTGCTCGTCTTCGTCATCTTCGGGCAGGACCCTGCTCCCACTCGGCCTGGCAGCTGACGCAGCGCGTGGTGCCCGGCAGCGCGGCGAGGCGCTCTTCCCCGATCTCTCGACCGCAGTCCTGACACCGGCCGTCGCCACGCGACGAAGCGCCCTCGTCACGTCCGCGCTCGAGGACCCGTTCGATCTCCTGGGCCACGGCCTGCTCGCTCAACGCCTGCGTCTCGTCGGCGTTGCGAAACCCCCTGCTCATCGAAGTCACCTTACGCCACGCCGGATTGAGGCCGTCAACCCTTCCCTACATGACCGGGTCCGCGAATCCGGTCCGAATCTCAGGGGGGAGTGCGCGTGCCCAGACCACGCGGCCGATGTTCGGGGGGATCGGTGGACACGCCGGTGGCGCGCTAGACTCAGCCCCGAACGTGCGTTCGGTGGGGGATCGCCTGATCGTCGGCGGCGGCGCGCGCGCCGCCGTGCTCAGGCGGTGCCACGAGGCTTGTGAATCGTGCGGGCTCGAGTGGCCGTGGGCGCTCTACATGTTCCTGGTCCAGGCCGATGGCGGCAGAGCGGCTGCCAACCTCGTCGCCCTGTGCGCCGCGTGCTCGAGCGGGCGCGGCGGTCCGTTCGCTCCCCTGCTGAGCGAGCCGACCCTGCGGGAGCGCATGCGCATCGCCAACAACAGGCGCACAGGCGCGCCGAAGCTCACGGCGGCTAGACGCCGGCGCCTGGTCGTTGCGCGCGGCTCTCGGTGTGAGATCTGCGGCATCGCGGCGTCCGAGCGCCAGCTCGACGTCCATCACCGCCTCGGGTTGCTGCGGGGCGGCGACGACTCCGAGGCGAACCTCATGGTCCTGTGCATCGCATGCCACCACCACCTGCAGCCGTGCGCGACGGGCTGCGGCCGGTGGGCCAAGAAACCGTCGACCATCTGCTCGCGCTGCCGGCTGCGGCAGAGGCTCGAGCGCGTCTACCCGATGCTGACATGGGAAGAGATCGTGGCCCGCCACTCGAGCCTGAAAGCCTAGGAGAAAGCGTGTCAGGCGGCGCTGCACTCCGAGACGTGGACGCTCGATCTCGGGTCAGCGCACCTCGTCGACGGCATTGCGCGCGAGGTCGTAGACGAAGCCTCGGATGCGGTCGCGGTGCGCCAGGCTCGTTGAACCCCTGAGCTTTTCAACGTCCTCGACGACCGCCGCGTGCTGGTCGGCGAACGTCTCGAGCGTGTGGTGGAACGGGTGACCGGTGGCCGCCTCGACGCGGGCCGACAGCTCGTGCGCGCCCATCCTCCCCATCGCGCATTCGCTGTGGTGCAGGACCATGACCTCGCGCGTACCCATCAACGCCTGCGAGATGGCGAGGCAGGCGATGGCGTCGGGTGTCGCGCGGCCGCCGGCGTTGCGGATGACGTGAGCGTCGCCTGGACGCAGGCCGAACAGGGCGGCGACGTCGATGCGTGCGTCCATGCAGGTCAGGATCGCCAGCCGCAGCGCGGGCTCAGGTGTCCGCGCTGCCATGCCGAGATAGTGGAGCCTGGTGTTCATCAAAACGCGGTCGATGGCGTCCACAGGACGAAGCTTGCGCTAACGCACCGGCGCGAGCACGTCGCCCAGGACAAACCTGTGGGTCACCGAGAACATCCACTCTCGGAAACGAACGTCGCCGACTGCGATTTCCAGGTCGGGCAAGTTTTCAAATCTCGTGCTAGCTTTACAGCAACGAACCAGCGGAGCTGTGGGGAGAGATTGAAGGGGACTCACGTAAAGGAGGGAAGGGGCTGACGCCCCCGGCGGAAATGGCACTGGAGACCATACGGCCGGGGAAGGAGGGAGGCGCGAGCGATACGTTCGCCCCCTCGGTGATGCTGGTCGACGACGATCCCTCGACCTCGGAGATGTACCGCGTGGGGCTGGAGGCGGCCGGCTTCCAGGTGCGGGTCGAGCGCGACGGCCCGGGCCTGTTCCGTGCCATCGCCGTCCAGGTGCCTGACCTCCTGGTCCTCGACTGGCACCTGCCGGGCGCGATGGGCGACGAGGTGCTGGAGCAGGTCCGTCTCGACCCCCGCACCCGCGCCCTGCCCGTGTTCATGCTGAGCAACTACCCGGCGGAGAAGAACGGCGCCATCGACCGTGTGTTCATGGCCGGCGCCCTCGCGTGGCTGGAGAAGGTCAAGACGCCGCCCTCCCGGCTCGCCGAGAAGCTCGCCGAGGCACTTCGGGCCGAATACAGCACCTAGCGTCGCGGTACGCCGCTACGAGAACCGGCGCACGAACATGAACATGGCCGGTACCCAATGCTCGTCAGGGGTGACTCGACGCCTGCGCGCACTGCGGCGCAGGAACCCCCAGACCGCGAGCCGGCCCGCATGCGTCGGGTTGGCCATATCGTCGAGCTGAAGCTCGCGCGAGAGCCCGTCGTCGCCGGGCAGCGGCTTGAAGATCGAGTACAGACTTGGGCGCTCGAGGCTTCGCAGGTCCCGCTCTTCGAGGCGGCGCATATCGCTCGGCCCATTGTGACAACCTGATCGCGTGGTACGGGAAGAGTTCGTCGCGGGCGCGAAGAACGCCGTCCACGCCTGCTTGAACATCGGCGAGCGCGATCGGGTGTTCATCATCCGCGACCGCCCTCGCGCCGATATCGCCGAGGCGATCGAGGGACAGGCGCGAGCCACGGGCGCCGAAGTTCGCGTCTGGATTATGGAAGACCACCTGGAACGGCCGGCGACCTCGTTTCCCAGCGAGCTGGGCCAAGAGGTCACGCGGTTCAGGCCAACCGCTTCCTATTACATCGGCACCGGCATGCGCGGCGAGCTCGCGTTCCGGCAGCCGATGCTGCACCTGCTCGCCGACCAGCTGCGCGCGCGGCACGGGCACATGATCGGCATCACGGACGAGGTGATGACCGACGGCATGGCCGCCGACTACGAGGAGGTCTACGCCGTCACGCGCAAGGTCTTCGAGATCGCGCGACACGCAAGCAAGATCTCCGTCAACACCTCGCTCGGCACCGACCTGGTCGCCACGTTCTCCCCGGCTCTGCGGTGGATTCCATGCGACGGCAGGTACTGGGACCAGGGGCGGTGGGGCAACCTTCCGGAAGGCGAGACCTTCACGTGCCCGGCGTCCGTCGACGGCGTGCTCGCCGCCGAGGAGCTGGGCGATTGGTTCACGGATAGGTACGGCCTGATCGCGCCGCCTGTGCGCATCGTCATCCGCGGTGGGCGCGTCGCCGCCGTCGAATCGCCGGACGAGCGGCTCGCCGGCGAGTTCGGGGCCTATCTCGCCCAGCACCCCAACTCCAACCGGGTCGGGGAGTTCGCGATCGGCACGAACGTGGCGCTGTCGCGCATCATCGGCAACTTCCTCCAGGACGAGAAGTTCCCCGGCGTGCACATCGCGTTCGGGGATCCGTACGGCTTCGAGACCGGCGCGGATTGGGACGCGCCCTCGCACGTCGACGCGCTCGCGTCGCACGCGACCGTCGAGGTGGACGGGCGCCGGATCATGGAGAACGGCCGGTTCCTGATCTGAGCCCGTTCGAGACGTGGTGCCGGCTTCGCGAGGAGCGCGGCGAGGACGTGACGGTGATCGACCTGTACGAGCTCGTCGCGCGCGAGCGGGCCGTGCGCGCCGAAGACCTGCCCTTCGAGGAGCGGATGGCCCTGTGCGAGAAAGCGCTCGGCTTCATCGAGCCCACCTTCGAGATCGTGCCCGGCACCGGCCGGGACGAGCGCGACCCGATCGAGCTCGTGGCGTATGACCCCGAGTGGCCCGCCCGCTTCGAGGCATGGAGGCGGCGCATTGTCGCTGCCCTTCCACGCGCACCGAGGCGCATCGACCACATCGGCTCGACGTCGATCCCGGGGATGGTTGCAAAGCCGGTCGTCGACATCCAGCTCAGCGTCGACGACATCGAGGATGAAGAGGCGTATGTGCCGGCGATCGAGTCGCTCGGGGTCCAGCTGCGCAGCCGCGACCGCGAGCACCGCTACTTCCGGCCGTTCAGCGGCCGCCCGCGTGAGGTGCAGGTGCATGTCTGCGGCGCCGGCACCGAGTGGGAGCGCCGGCACCTCGTGTTCCGCGACTACCTGCGCGCGAAATCGGAGGCGCGGCGACGTTATCTCGAGGCGAAGGAGGCGGCCGCCGC
>CBJLKR010000078.1:0-9745 GCA_966423695.1 uncultured bacterium
CCGAGGTCAGATCCCAGGCGCTGAAAATGCTCTCGACCTCGCGCTCGCGCCCGCGCTTGACGCCCACCAGCATCCGCTCCTGAGACTCGGACAGCATCACGTCGTACGGCGTCATGCCGCGTTCGCGACGCGGCACGAGCGAGACGTCGATGCGCGCGCCGGCGCCTTCGACCCGGCTCGCGCACTCGGCGACCGCCGACGTGAGGCCCGCGGCGCCGCGGTCCTGGAGCGCGACCACCGCGTCGGTGTGGGCGAGGTCCATACACGCCTCGAGAAGGCACTTCTCGAGGAACGGGTTGCCGACCTGGACGGCCGGCCGCCGCTCGCCGCTGTTCTCGTCCAGCTCGAGCGACGCGAAAGAGGCGCCGTGGATGCCGTCGCGACCGGTGTCGGCGCCGACGAGCAGCAGGCTGTTGCCCGCGCCCTCGGCGCGCGCGCGCATCAGCGACTCGGTGCGGACCAGGCCCACGCACATCGCGTTCACGAGCGGGTTGTTCGCGTAGCAGTCCTCGAAGTAGATCTCTCCGCCGACGGTAGGGATACCGATGCAGTTGCCGTAACCAGCGACTCCCGCGACGACGCCTTCGAAATGCCGCTGTGAATCCGGCAGGGGGCCGAAGCGCAGCGAGTCGAGCAGCGCGATGGGCCTCGCGCCCATGGCGATGACGTCGCGGATGATGCCGCCGACGCCAGTGGCGGCCCCCTGGTACGGCTCGATCGCCGACGGGTGGTTGTGCGACTCGATCTTGAACACGACCGACCAGCCTTCTCCGATCTCGACCGCACCGGCGTTTTCGCCCGGGCCCTGGACGACGCCCGGGCCGTTCGAGGGGAGGCGGCGGAGCAGGGCTTTGGAGCTCTTGTACGAACAGTGCTCCGACCACAGGACGCCGAGCATGCCGAGCTCGACCTCGTTCGGGGCTCGCTTCAGCTGCTCGACGATGACCCGATACTCGTCCGGGGTGAGCGCCACTTCGCGAAGCCGTCTCTCGTCCACGGACTTGATGCTCACGACACGAGCACCTTCAGCGCGCTCTCAGCCACCGAGCGGAAGAGCTTCAGCCCGTCGGTGCCTCCCAGCTCGGCCTCGGCGCAGCGCTCGGGGTGCGGCATCATGCCGAGCACGTTGCCGCGCGCGTTGACTATGCCGGCGATGTTGTGCAGCGACCCGTTGGGATTCGCCCCGGGCAAGACGCGGCCGCCCGCATCGCAGTACCGGAACACGACCTGCCCGCGCTGCTCCAGGCGGGAAAGCGTCGCGGGGTCGGCGAAGTAGCTTCCCTCACCGTGCGAGATGGGCACGCGCAGGACGTCGCGGTCTGAGCACTGCGAGGTGAACGCGAGGTCGGTCCGCTCGACGAGCAGGTTGGTCCACTCGCAGCGGAACTCGAGCGAGGCATTGCGGATGAGGGCGCCCGGCAGCAGGCCGGCCTCGCACAGGACCTGGAAACCGTTGCAGATTCCCCACACCAGGCCGCCGCGATCGGCGAACTCGCCGATCTTCTCCATCACCGGCGCGAAGCGGGCGATCGCGCCCGTGCGCAGGTGGTCGCCGTAGGCGAAGCCGCCCGGCAGGATCACGCAGTCGCAGCCCTTGAGGTCGGCGTCCTTGTGCCAGAGGTAGACGAGCTCCTGGCCGAGGACCCGGTCGACGACCCACCCACAATCGCGGTCCGACCACGTCCCCGGAAATACCACGACGCCGAACTTCAACGGGGGGCTTTCTCCCGCTCGATCTGAAACCGGTAGTCCTCGATCACGTGGTTGGCGAGCAGCTGCCGGCACATCTCCTCGACCTGACGCCGGGCATCGTGCTCGGAATTGGTCTCGAGGCTCAGCTCGATGTACTTGCCCACGCGCACCTCGGTGATGTCGCGGAAGCCAAGCGAGGCCAGGCCCTGCTTCACGGTCAACCCCTGGGGGTCGTTGACCACGGGTTTGGGCATGACGATGATGCGCGCGATCACGGTACGAGACCTCGGCGAGAGATTCGGTGCACAGGCGGCCGAGATGCTAGGCGCGGCCGAGCACCGAAGCGAGCGCATCCGTTGATGCGTGAGTGAGGAGCGGAGGCCGCAACAACGCAGATTGGCCGCATGGGCGCCGAAGATCCGTCGAGGGCCTCGGGCCGTGATCGCGAGATCATTCGTTCCTTGGCTTCGGTGGAAACAACGGTTTACCCACCAGCTTTTGGTACGCGGTCAGGTAGCGGAGGCGCGTCTGCTGGACGACGTCCGGTGGGAGAACCGGCGGCTCCGACTCCTTGTCCCAGCCCGAGTGCGTGAGCCAGTCGCGGACGAACTGCTTGTCGTACGACTCGGGCGATGTGCCCACCACGTAGGTTTGCGCGTCCCAGTACCGCGAGCTGTCGGGGGTGAGCGCCTCGTCGATGAGGATCACTTCGTCGTCGACGGTGCCGAACTCGAACTTCGTGTCGGCGAGGATCAGCCCGCGCCTCGCCGCGAACTCCGAACCGTACTTGTAGAGCTCGAGGCTCGCGTCACGCAGCTTGCCGGCCAGCTTCTCGCCGAGCGCCTTCTGCATCTCCGCGAAAGTGATGTTCTCGTCGTGGCCGGTATCGGCCTTGGTCGCCGGTGAGAAAAGCGGGGTTGCGAGCTTCTCGCTCTGGCGCAGGCCGGGCGGCATCTTCTCGCCCGCCAGGGTCTGCGACTCCTGGTATTCCTTCCACGCGCTGCCCGCGAGGTAGCCCCGCACCACGCACTCGAAATCGATGCGCTTCGCCTTGCGCACGATCATGAACCGCCCGGCGAGTTCCTCCCGGAAGTTCTTCAGGACCGCCGGCAGGTCGGGGATCATGCCCGAGATCAGGTGGTTCGGCTGAAACGTGTCGGTCTGGGAGAACCAGAAGATCGACAGCTGCGTCAGCACCTTGCCGCGGTCCGGGATGCCGTTGGGCAGGACGTGGTCGAAGGCGGAGAGGCGGTCGGTCGCGACCATCAGCAAGCGGTCGGCGTCGAGCTCGTACGTGTCGCGGACCTTGCCCTTGGCGAAGACCTTGAGCGGAAGCTCGGTGGCGTTGAGCGCGGGGCCGGCTATCAACTTGCCTTCACCCCCAGGCCAAGCCTCTCGTAAGCGAGGTCGGTGTGCTCAAGCCCCGCCCAGGGGTCGAATACCTCGTCCATCCTGCCGCCGATCCTCCTCGCCACCTCGTCGTTCTTCTCCAACAACTCCCGAAAGCCGCGGCCGCCCGGCTGCATCGCATCCATCGCCGCCTTCTGGACTATCAGGTAAGCATCCTCGCGGGACATGCCGCTCTCGACGAGCGCGAGCAGCGCGCGCCCCGAGAACACCACGCCGCCGCCGAACTGGAGGTTGGCGAGCATGCGGTCCGGCCTGACCTCGAGGCCGCGAAGGACCTTGTGCATCTCAATCGCCATGTAGTCGAGGGCGGCACACGCGTCGGGGAAGATGACCCGTTCTGCCGACGAATGGCTGATGTCGCGTTCGTGCCACAGGGCGGTGTTCTCGAACGCCGTCACCATCTGGCCACGGACGACGCGCGCGAGGCCGCACACGCGCTCGGTCAGCACCGGGTTGCGCTTGTGCGGCATGGCCGAGCTTCCCTTCTGCTCCTTGCCGAACGGCTCGAACGCCTCCGAGATCTCGCTCCGCTGCAGGTGCCGGATCTCGGTCGCGATGCGCTCGAGCGTTCCGGCTGCCGCTGCGAGCGCCGCCATGAACGCCGCGTGACGGTCGCGGGCCACGACCTGCGTCGAGACGACGTCGACCTTCAAGCCGAGCGCACCGCACACGTGCTCCTCGACGCGCGGGTCAATCGTTGCGTGTGTGCCGACGGCGCCGCTGACGCGCCCGACACCCGCGTCCTCGGCGGCCATCTCGAGCCGGGCGATCGAACGGTCGAGCTCGGCGACCCAGCCGGCCACCTTGAAGCCGAAGGTGATCGGCTCGGCCACGATGCCGTGTGTGCGCCCGGCCATCAACGTCCGGCGGTGCATGATCGCCAGCTCCGCGGCGGCTTCCCGCACGGCGGCGAAGTCACGGACGATGAGCCGCGCGGACTCCACCATCTGCACCGCCATGGCGGTGTCGTTGAGGTCCTGGCTGGTCATTCCGAGATGGACGTAGCGTGCCTCGGGCTGGCCGATCGACTCGTTCAGCACCGTCAGGAACGCGATGACGTCGTGGCCGACACGCGTCTCGACCTCGGCGATCCTGGCGGCGTCGAACTTGCCCTGGCGGATCTTGGGGAGGGCCGCCTCGGGGATGCGGCCGAGCTCCGCCCACGCCTCGCACGCCAGGATTTCGATGCGAAGCCAGAGCTCGTATTTGTGCTGGTCGGACCACACCGCGCGCATCGCGGGCGGCGAGTATCGCTCGATCAAGAGAGGCGATTCCCTTCCAGCACTGGGGACGGCAGGAATTATATCCGCGACCGGCTCATCCAGATGTTGTTATGCCTGCTGCGCCAAGCCCAACATCTGGGGCTCTTGAGCCGGCAAGAGGCGCTGTTAAGCGCCGCCGTTGATAATCGAGGACTCACTGTGTGCAGACCCCTCCTGCGATCTCGTAACCAGCTTCGACGGCGGCCCGTTTGAAGCGGCACAGGCTGAACAGCCGGTGAGCGACCCGTCCCGCGACGAGGAGAGAGACCTCGTCGAGCGAGCCCAGCGGGACCCTCGCCAGTTCGGGGCGCTCTACGACCGGCACTTTCAGCAGATTTACAGGTTCGTCTATTCAAGAGTGAGGGAGCAAACCGCGGCAGAGGACGTCACTTCGGAAGTCTTCATGAAGGCTCTGAAGGCCATGCCCCGATACCAGGACACGGGGCGGCCCTTCGCTGCCTGGCTGTACCAGATCGCGGTCAACGCCATCGCCGACCGCTACCGCACGCAGCGCAGCACCCAGCCGCTCGACGACTTCCACGACCTCTCCGTCGCGGGTCCGTCGCTCGAGGACGTGGCCACGCACCGCGATGAGGTGCGCCGGATCTGGACGCTGGTCGAGTCCCTGCCGCACCAGCAGCGCACGGCGCTGGTGCTCAAGTTCCAGGAGGACATGAAGATCGAGGACATCGCCGTCGCCATGGGCAAGACGCCTGGTGCGGTCAAGCTCCTCATCCACCGTGGCGTGACCAAGCTCCGCGATGAAGCGTCCAGCCTGAGGCCGGTCGAATGAACACATTCCACGACCCCGAGCTCGACGACGTCCTCGACGACGGCGAGCTGCGCCGGATCGCGGGCGTGCTTAAGTCCGCAAGCATCGCCGACCCGCCGCTCGACGACGCCTTCCGCACCGGCTTGCGCAGGCAGCTCAGGAACGAGGCATGGGCGATGAGCGAGGGCCGCGAATCTTGGTGGCGGCGCGCGTTCGCACCGCCTGGGCTGGCGTGGGCGGGCGCCGCCGCGGGCCTCCTGCTGATCGCTTCCGTCGTCGTCTTCACGACGCTGCAGCAGCCTGGCGGCTTGAACCAGCTCATCGTCCAGAGCCCGGTCGACGGCAGCCGCAACGTCGCCTTGCAGCAGCCGATCCTGGTTGCCTTCAACCAGCCCATGGACCGCCAGGCGACGGAGAGCGCAGTCCAGATCACGCCGGCCACCACTGTCACCTACTCGTGGTACTCGGACAACAAGACGTTGTCGGTCCAGCCGACCGGCGGCACGCTCGCCCCGAACACTCAGTACCAGGTGACGATCGGGGCCGGCGCCAAGACGGCCAGCGGCAAGCCGCTCACGACCGCCCAGACCATCACGTTCGTCACCCAGCCGCCGCCCACGACCACCACGACGCCGACACCGCGACCGACACCGACCCCGGCGATCGGCGAGCACCAGGTCGCGAGCCTGGCGGGCGCGTCGACGCTGGCCGCGCAGTGGTCGTCGGACTCGTCCTTGATCTACTACGTCGACGGCAAGGGTGCGCTCAAGGTCGCGCCCATCAAGGGCGGCCAGGCGCAGGTGATCGCGACCGACAGCGCATCGTCCCCCGCGGTGTCCCCGACGGGCGACAGGCTCGCGTACATCCGCGACGGCAAGGTCGAAGTCCTCACGTTCGCGTCCGGCAAGACGGATGAGTTCGACGTCGCGCCGACGCCGACTCTCATCGATTGGGCGAAGGACAAGTTCATCTGGGCGGCGGCCGACGGCATCTACGTCCAGGCCGGCGACCGCACGAGCCACAAGATCGCTACCCTGCCCGCCGGCGCTCCCGTCACGCTGCTGTCTTTCGCGCCGGACGGCGCGCACGCTGTCTTCGTCCAGGACAAGACGCTGTTCGTCCTCGACCTGACGAGCGGCAAAAGCATTCAGCTCGGGCAAGCCGGCGCCACGTTCCAGGGCTGGTCGCCGGGCGGTTCACAGCTCATGTACGGGACGGCAGACGCCGTGATCGTGGCCGATGTCCAGGGCGTCACCCAGGCCACGCTGGCGTCCGGCGATGCGAGCTGGTCGAGCGACGATGCCATCCTCCTCGGCAGCGACACCGAGATCGACCAGGTCCGGCCCGACGGCTCGAACATGGCCAAGCTGGCCAACGGCACCTTCCACTCGCCGCTGTGGGCGCCGAACGGGAGCACCTTCGCATTCGTGCGCGGGGGCTCGATGTGGGCGGCGACCGCGCCGGCGATGCCGGCGGAGCCGACGCCACTCGACGACGCCACCACGGTCGTCAACAGCTTCATGAAGGCGCGGCTCGCCGGGCAGTCCGATACCGCGACGTCGTTCCTGGACTCCAACGGCAAGGCCGCGTACGCCGCCGGTGGCCCGACGCTGATCCTGACCGGCGATCCTGGCTTCTCGAGGTTTTACATCCTCACGGCGGAGGTCACCGGCACGCAGCCCGACGCGACTCGCTTCGTCGTCCGACTCGTGCTGTCTCACGGCAAGCTCGACGTATCGGACTTCGAGGAGACGTTGACGCTGGTGCGCGACCCCACGAGCAAGCAGTTCCTCGTCGACCAGGCGACCGCGGGGTCGCTGCACGACCTCGGCAAGGGCGCGCACGTGGTGAGCGTCGACGTCGGAGCCGACGGCGTGAAGGTGACCTTTGACAGCGACCTCGACCCGGCGACCGTGAACGACGCGGTCACGGTGGTCGACTCCAAAGGCAAGCAGCTCGACGCGACCGCGTCGTACGCGAACCGGGTGGTGACCCTTAGCGGGCTGAGCCTCAAGGAAGGCGATCAGTACACGCTCGTGGTCAAGACTTCGCTGCGCGACGTGCTGGGCCAGAACGTCGGCGCGGAGTACGACCTCACCTTCGTCGGCCCGTCGCAGAAGAAGCACCCGAGCAAGAAGGACGTCCAGACGCCGTCCGCGTCGCCGTCGCCTTCGGCGAGCCCCGGCTCCTAAAGCTCCTTCAGCACCCGGGCGGCGCGACACAACGCCGTCACCGATCCTGTGTGCACTATCTGGCCGTCGAGCGCGGCGCCGAGCGCGTCGGCGAACGGCAGGCGAAGGACCTCCATGTCCGCCTCGTATCTCTCCGGCGCACGTTTCGACTCCGTCAGCTGTTCGGCCAGGAACAGGTGCGCCGACCCCGTGAGGATCGCAGCGCCGTGCACCCTGCCCAGCGAGGTGTAACGGGCGGCCACGAGGCCGGTCTCCTCGGCGAGCTCGCGACGCGCGCATTCGAGCGGGTCCTCGTCCTTCTCCGACGTACCGGCCGGAACCTCCCACGACGACGCGTTCCAGGCGTGCCGCCACTGCCTGACGAGCATGGTGTCGCCGTTGTCGAAGTAGGGCACGACAAACGCGGAGTCGGGATTGGCGATCACCGTGTACCGCGCCTCGCCGCCGTCCGCAAAGCGGATGACGTCGTCGCGAAGCTCGAACAGCCCGGACGTCCCGCGGACGGTCGTGCGCGCGACCTCGAACGGCGCACCCGTCTCAGGGTGCGGCAGGCGCGCTATTGGCGCACCACGGCGGCCACCGCGGCCGCGGCCGCGGCGACGTGGCGCGGGTCCGGCCCGTAGTCGAAGGGCGATCGATCCTCGGCCAGCTTCTTCGCCTGCTCGACGAGCTGCGGATGGTCCTCGATGAACCGGGTGCTGAGGAGCCCCGCCCGGAAGTCAGGGTTTTCGAGGATGGCGCGGTGGTAGGGGATGGTCGTCGCCGGTCCCACGACCACGAACTCGCGCAGCGCGCGGCCGGCGCGGGCTATCGCCTCGGCTCGGTCGGCGCCGTGGACGATGAGCTTGGCGACGAGCGAGTCGTAGTTCGGTGGCACGTCCGAGCCCGGCCCGAACCCCGAGTCCACGCGCACGCCCGGACCGGCCGGCGCGACCCACCGGTTGATGCGCTTCGGGTTGGGGATGAATTTGCGCGTCGGGTCCTCGGCGTTGATTCGCATCTCGATGGCGTGGCCTTTCCACTCGACGTCGCGCTGGTCGAAGCTCAGCTCCAGGCCGGATGCGACTCGGATCTGCTCTTTGACGAGGTCGATGCCAGTGACCGCCTCGGTGATCGGATGCTCGACCTGAAGCCTCGCGTTGACCTCGAGGAAGTAGAACTCGCCCTCGCTGAAGATGAACTCCACAGTCCCGGCGTTCACATAGCAGGCCGCCGTGGCGGCGCGGATCGCGGCGTCGCCCATGGCCGCGCGCAGATCGGCCGTGAGGGCGGGCGAAGGAGTCTCCTCCATGATCTTTTGGTGCCGGCGCTGGATCGAGCACTCGCGCTCGCCGAGGTGGACGGCGTGGCCGTGGCGGTCGCAGATGACCTGGATCTCGATGTGACGCGGCTTGCGCACGTAGCGCTCCAGGTAGACGGTGCCGTCGCCGAACGCGGAACGCGCCGCCTGCGCGGTGCTCTCGATCGCGGCCGCCAGCTCGGTCTCCGACTCGACCACCTTCATGCCGATGCCGCCACCGCCGCCCGATGGTTTGAGCATCACCGGGAAGCCGATCGCCCGCGCCGCCGGCAGCGCGTTCGACGCGTCGACCGCGCCGCTGCCCGGCGTCACCGGCACGCCATGCCTCGCGGCCAGCTGGCGCGCCTCCAGCTTGGAGCCGAGGGCCCGCATCGCCGAGGCCGGAGGCCCGATGAAGGTGATGCCGGCCGCCTCGCACGCCTCGGGGAAACGCGGCCTCTCGCTCAGGAACCCGTAGCCGGGGTGGATCGCGTCGGCGCCGCAGTCGTGCGCAACCTTGACTATCCGCTCGAGCTGCAGGTACGACTCGGTCGGCGCGGCGCCGCCGATGTGGTGCGCCTCGTCGGCGTAGCGCACATGGATGGCGGAGCGGTCGGCGTCGGAGTACACGGCAGCGGTGGGGATGCCGAGCTCGCGGCAGGCGCGCATGACGCGGATGGCGATCTCGCCCCGGTTCGCGACGAGGACTTTGTCGAAGAGCTTCTTCTTCAACCGACGTTGAGGAGCGGCTGGTTCGGGGTCACGACCTGTCCCTCCTTGACGTAGACGGCGGATACCTTGCCCGCGACGGTCGTGACGATGTCGTTCTGCATCTTCATCGCCTCGAGCACGGCGACGACGTCGCCGAGCTTCACGTCGTCGCCCTGCTTGACCGGCAGCTTGACGATCAGGCCCTGCATCGGCGACGTGATCGTGCCTTCGCCGACCTTCGGCGCCGCGGGCGCCGCATGCTCCGCACCTCCGCGCGCCGCCGGTGACGGCAGCGAAACGGACAGCCCGCCGCCGCTGACACGGACCTTGAAAACCTCGCCCTCGACCTCGACGTCGAACTCGGCCGGAGGCGCCGCGGCAGGGACAGGCATGGGTTACGGTTCCGGTTCGGGTTGGGGCGCAGGGA
>CBJLKR010000079.1:0-9683 GCA_966423695.1 uncultured bacterium
GCAGGTGGTCGCCGCGCTTCACCCCAGCGCGCACGACCCGGCAGAGCAAAGCCTGCTGGCGATCGATCAGAGCGCTGAGCTCGCGGGGGTCGATGGCCTCGGGAAAAGCCTCGAGCTCGGCAATCGCAGCCCGGAGCCTCTCCATGCCCAGATAATATCAAACGAACGTTCGTAGGTCAAGCGTTAACTGCAACAAAACTAGCTCAACGACCGCCAGGCGCCGCCTTCACACCCCCTTCACAGTCCGTCCCCCGTCACACCCTCTTCACAGTCGTCCCCGTCACACCCTCCTCACAGTCCGTCCCTTTCACTCCCCCGTCCCACCCCCTTCACACCCCGTGCCTTTCATAACCCTCCAACCAGGCCTGGAAGGCAAAAAGGGTCCAGAGCTGCTTGCGGTTGTCCCGTTTCCCCGCGAGGTGATCCCCCACCAATCCTTCGACCACCCCCGCCTCGAAGAACCCCTCCCTCCTCACCCTCTCAGGCGACAGCGCATCGAGCAGCTGCTCCCGCAGCGGCCCCCGGAACCACTCCGCCACCGGAATCCCAAACCCCTTCTTCGCCCGCGACAGCACCCGCGCCGGCAGCACCCCCCTCAGCGCCCGCCTCAGCAGGTACTTCGACGTGAACCCACGCAGCTTGAGAGACAGCGGCAGCGACGTCGCGTACTCGACGAGATCGTTGTTCAGCAGCGGCACCCGCGCCTCCAGCGACGCCATCATCGACGCCCGATCGAGCTTCACGAGGATGTCCCCCTCCAGGTACCCCCGCATGTCGAGCATCAGCACCTCGTTCAACGGATCCCCTCCCCCGACCCCGACCCCGACCGCGACCCCGCCCCCTACCCCGCCCGCGACCCCGCCCGCGACCCCGATCCCCGCTCGCACCTCGCGACCCAGGAGCGCCCTCCGCTCCTCGGGCGCAAACGACCCCATCCACCTCTGGTGCCGCTCGGCCACCGGATACGCCGCGCCGCCGACGAACCTCTTCGCCCGGAAGTCGAACGAAAGGTTCGCCCTCGACACGGGCAGCCGGCGCACCAGCGGCTCAACGACGCCGCGCCGGATGACGGCCGGCGCACGCATGTAATAGGACGCGAGCCTGTGCGCCTGCACGGTCGGGTAGCCGGCGAACAGCTCGTCCCCGCCGTCGCCGCCCAGCGCCACCTTCACGTGCCGGCGCGTGAATGCCGAAAGCAGATACGTCGGGATGATCGAGGCGTCGCCCAGCGGCTCGTCCAGCAACGACGAAAGCCGCGGGATCAAGCCCAGCATCATCGACGGGTCGAGCGTCAGCTCACGGTGCTCGGTGCCTAGGTGCCGGGCGACGAGCCGCGCGTAGGACGACTCGTCGAAGGAGCGCTCGGCAAACCCGACCGAGAACGTCTTCACGTCACGTCCGAGCGCCGTCATCATCGCCGCCACCGCGCTCGAGTCGATCCCGCCCGACAGGAACACCCCCAGCGGCACGTCGCTGATCAGCTCGCGGCGCACCGACTCGCGCAGCACCTCCAGGAGCCGCGCCGACTCCGCTTCGACCTCCCAAGCGCGGCCGTCTTCGTTGAGGGACGGTTCCCAGTACCGCCCGATGACGGCGCGCCGCTCGGAGACGGTGCAGGCCAGCGTGCCCGCGGGCGGAAGCTTGTAGACGTCGCGGACGATGGTGCGCGGCGGCGGAACGTACTCGAACGCGAGGTAGTCGTCGAGCGCCTGCGGATCGACGCCGCGGCGCAGGTTCGGCTCCTGGAGCAGCGCCTTCAGCTCGGACGCGAACACGAGCCGCGGCCCGTCCCACGCCCAGTACAGCGGCTTGATCCCCATGCGATCGCGGGCCAGGAACACAAGCCCGGCGCGACGGTCGAAGACCGCGAACGCGAACATGCCGTTGAGGCGCCGCACCATGTCCTGGCCCCATTCCTCGTAGCCGTGGACCAGGACCTCGGTGTCCGCGCGCGTCGCGAAGACGTGACCCCGGGCCACCAGCTGCTCACGCAGCTCCAGGTGGTTGTAGATCTCGCCGTTCTGCACGACCCACACGCTCGAGTCCTCGTTGTGGATCGGCTGGTGCCCGCCCTCGACGTCGATGATCGACAGCCGGCGCACGCCCAGCGTGACGCCGTCGACTTCCACCGACCCCTCGTCGTCCGGTCCGCGGTGGACCATGGCCGCGCACATCCGTGAGACGAGGTCGCGGCCGAGCGCCGGATCGCCGCCGGCGACCCCGCATATGCCGCACATCTAACGCGTGCGGACCGCTTGTCTCCCGTCGGTCACGAGATGCCGGTGCGGTGAGCGTTCGATGACCTCGCGCACCACGTACGTCGGCTTCTTCTGCGACTCGTGATAGGTGCGGATGGACAGCTCCGCGAGAAGGCCCATGAGGATGCACTGCATGCCGACGATGAAGAGGACGACGGAGAGCAGAAGGAGCGGGTTGTCGTGCGCGTACACGTATGGCGGCACCAACCGCTGGGCGACGACGACCACCGCGAGCACGAAAGCGACCGCCCACAGGAAGAAGGCGGTGAAGCCGAAGAAGTACATCGGCTTGGTCGAGTAGCTCCCGAGCAGCTTCACGGTGATCAGGTCGAGCGCGACGCGCGAGGTGCGCGAGAGGGAGTACTTGGACCGTCCGTACGTGCGCGGCCGGTGGTTCACCGGGATCTCGGTGATCCTCGCGCCGACCATCGCCGAGTAGACCGGGATGAACCTGTGCATCTCGCCGTAGAGCTTCACTCCCTCGATCACCTCGCGCCGGTACGCCTTCAACGTGCAGCCGAAGTCGCTCAGCCGGACGCCGGTAACGCGCGCGATCACCCAGTTCGCGATCCGTGACGGGATGACGCGAGAGGCGGCGTCGTGCCGGTCGCGGCGCCATCCGCTCACGACGTCGTATCCCTCGTCGACCTTCTCGAGCAGGTGCGGGATATCGTGCGGGTCGTTCTGCAGATCGCCGTCGAGGAAGACCAGCACGGCCCCGCGGCTGTGGTCGATGCCCGCCTGCACCGCGGCGGTCTGGCCGAAGTTGCGGCGAAAGCTGACGACGCGGACGCGCGCATCGCGAGAGGCGAAGCCGCCGAGCCGTTCGCCGCTGCCGTCGGTGCTCCCGTCGTCGACGTACACGACCTCGAACGAGGTGCCCAGCGCCTCGAGGACGCCGACTAGCTCGCGATGGAGCGGCTCGACACTGTCGACCTCGTTGTAGACGAGCACCACGACCGAGAGGTACGGACTCTCGACCGCGGCCTGGCGGGCCATCGTTCGGATTATCCCTTGATAAGCTCCGGCCGATGGTCCTGGAAGCCGCGCAGCCGCGCGCGCTGACGCGAGCGGAAGAGCGTGCCGAGGCGTGGTGGGTCTTCCCCGCGGTGCCCCTGCTCGCGGCCGCGATCGGGTTCGCGTGGATGATGTACGCCGAGCTCCAGCGCGCGTACGGGATGACGGCGCTGGCGTGGGACCTCGCCTACGACCAGCAGGTCGTGTGGGACCTCACCCAGGGCCACGGCTTCTACTCGAGCTTCGCGCGCGCCAACTTCCTCGGCATCCACCTGGAGCCGATACTCGCCGTCATCGCCGCGGTCGAGACGGTTTGGCCAAGCCCGATCGTGCTCCTCATCTTCGGCTCCGCCGGGCTGGCCGCCACCGGACCCGCCGCCTACCTCTTCTTCCGCGCGATCCTGCCGGCGGACAGGCCCGCGTCGCCCTGGCTGGCGGTGGCGCTCGCGACGCCGATCCCGTTCTGGGCCGCCACCCAGGAGGCGGCGAGCGACTTCTTCCATCCGGAGAACATGGCGCTCGCCCTCGCGCTCATGGCCGGCTGGGCGGGGATCAGGGGCTATCGAGGCGCGATGTGGGCCCTGTGCGTGCTGACGCTCGCGTGCAAGGAGGACCAGGTCTACACGATCGGAGTGCTCGCGCTCTTGATGCGCTCCTACGGCGCGCCGGTCGTGGCGAGGCACTGGCGCTTCATCGTGTACCTCGCGGGCGCGTGGTTCCTGGTCGGCACCGGAATCGTGCAGCAGCAGTTCCGCCACTACGGCTACACCGACATCGTGTACTACCGCTGGCTCATCGGGCTCAACCCCGATATCCCGGTGTCGCCCACCGCGGTGCTCGAAGCGCTCGTGCGGCCGGGAGCTTTGATCATGGTGGCCGGGATCCTCGCCTCGCTCGCGTGCCTTCCCCTGCTGGCGCCTCGCTGGACGCTGCTCGCGATCCCTCCCTACCTGGCCAACGTCCTCAGCGAGCACGTGCCGCAGAACGTGCTCCACCTGCACTACGTGCTCCTTATCCTTTTCCCGCTCGTTGCGGCCGGCGCCGTCGGCGCCCGGCGCCTTTTGGAGCGCCGGTCGATCTCTCCTTCGCTCGCTCTCGCCGCGATGGGCCCGGCGCTGCTCATCGCGTTCGTCACGGGCTCCGTGCCGCCGTCGCTCAACGCGCCGGGAGGGCTGTACGACAGGCCCAACGCCGTCGCCCAGCTGTCACGCGCGGCCGCGGTCATCCCCGCCGACGCGCCCGTGAACGCGGACAGCGCGCTGGACGTATGGCTCGCGAACCGCTACCAGGTCAACGACTTCCCGGACATGCTCGACTCGACCTGCTACGTCGTCATCGACCGGTACGCCTACGTGGGCGGGCCCACGCATCCCGACGCCAGGGACGCGCAGATCCGCGCCCTGCCGGCGAGCGGGCGCACGTTGTTGTACGACGACGGCAGGTTCCAGGTGTGGAGCCCGGTCGGCCAGTAGCGGACCCCGATCCGTACTCTTATCTGTCACCCATGGCCGTAGCCACGTCGGTCCGCGAACGTCTCGATCGGCTGTTCCAGCAGCGGATCGTGATCTTCGACGGCTCGATGGGGGTCATGCTCCAGCACAAGGGCCTCAGCGACGCCGAGTTTCGCGGTGAGCGCTTTCGCAACCATGCCAAGCCTCTGCGCAACAACAGCGATGTGCTGTGCCTGACGCAACCGGAGCTTGTCAAGCAGGTGCACCGCGACTACATCGAGGCCGGCGCCGACATCATCACCACCAACACGTTCACGGCCACGCGCGTTTCCCAGGCCGATTACGGCCTCGAGGACCACGTCTACGAGATGAACCTCGCCGGCGCCCGCCTGGCGCGCGAGGTCGCGGACAGCTACGAGGACAGGTTCGTGGCGGGCTCCCTCGGGCCCACCAACGTGACGCTGTCGCTGTCGCCGCGGGTCGACGACCCCTCTTACCGCGAGGTCACCTTCGACCAGCTGCGCGAGGGCTACGCCGAGGCGGCGAGGGCCCTCAAGGAAGGCGGCGCCGATATCCTCCTGATCGAGACGGTCTTCGACACGCTCAACGGCAAGGCGGCGATCGCCGCCGTGAAGGAAGTCGCGCCCGAGATCCCGCTGTTCGTCTCGGTGACGATCGTCGACCGCAGCGGCCGCAACCTGTCCGGCCAGACGGTCGAGGCGTTCTGGACGTCGGTCGAGCACGCGCAGCCCTTCGCCGCCGGCGTGAACTGCTCGCTGGGAGCCACCGAGATGCGGCCCTACGTCGAGGCGCTGTCGCGCATCGCACCCGTCTACGTCATCTGCTACCCCAACGCCGGCCTGCCGAACGCGTTCGGCGGCTACGACGAGCAGCCGCCCACGACGAGCGGGCTCCTGAAGGAGTTCGCCGAGGCGGGCTTCCTCAACGCGGCCGGCGGCTGCTGCGGCACGGGGCCTGAGCACATCCGTCAGATCAAGGACGCGATGGCCGATGTCCCTCGCCGGCACATCCCGCACCGCGAGCCGCGGACCAGGTTCAGCGGGCTCGAGCCGTTCGAGATCGGCCCCGACTCCGGCTTCGTCGTCGTGGGCGAGCGGACGAACGTGACGGGCTCGGTCAGGTTCCGGCGCCTCATCGAGTCGGGCGACTTCACGGGCGCGGTCCAGGTGGCGCTCGACCAGGTGCGCGGCGGCGCCAACCTGCTCGACGTCAACATGGACGCCGACCTCCTCGACTCCGAGGCGGCGATGGTCCGCTTCCTCAATCTCCTCGCCACGGAGCCCGAGGTCGCGCGCCTGCCGATCATGGTCGACAGCTCGAAGTGGTCGGTGCTCGAAGCAGGCCTCAAGTGCCTTCAAGGCAAGGGCGTGTGCAACTCGATCAGCCTGAAGGAGGGCGAGGCGGTCTTCCTCGAGCATGCGCGCAAGGTCCGCGAGCTCGGCGCGGCCGTCGTCGTCATGGCGTTCGACGAGAAGGGGCAGGCCGACACGATCGAGCGCAAGGTCGCGATCTGCGAGCGTGCGTACAGGCTGCTCGTCGACAAGGCCGGCTTCGCGCCTGGGGACATCATCTTCGACCCCAACATCCTCGCCATCGCCACGGGCATCGAGGAGCACTCCCAGTACGCGAAGGCCTTCATCGAGGCGACGCGGCTGATCAAGCGCTCGTGCCCGGGAACGCGGATCTCCGGCGGGATCTCGAACCTCTCCTTCTCGTTCCGCGGCAACGACCGCGTGCGCGAGGCGATCCACTCGGCGTTCCTCTATCACGCCATTCGCGCCGGCCTCGACATGGGCATCGTCAACGCCGGCCAGCTCGTGGTCTACGAGGACATCCCCAAGGACCTGCTCGAGATGGTCGAGGACGTCATCTTCGACCGCCGGCCGGACGCCACGGAGCGGCTGGTCGACTTCGCGAAGTCGGTCTCCGGCGAAGGCGCCAAGCGAGAGGTCGACCTGTCGTGGCGCGACGCCTCGGTCGAGGAGCGCCTGAAGCACGCCGTCCTCCACGGCGAGGTCGAGTACATCGAGAAGGACGCGGAGGAGGCACGGGTCAAGTACGGCAAGCCGCTCCTCGTCATCGAGGGTCCGCTCATGGACGGCATGAAGGTCGTGGGCGACCTGTTCGGCGCGGGCAAGATGTTCCTGCCGCAGGTGGTCAAGAGCGCGCGCGCGATGAAGCGCGCGGTCGCCTACCTGGAGCCGTTCATGGAGGCGGAGAAGGAGGCGTCCGGCTCGCAGCGCACGCGCGGCAAGCTCGTGCTCGCGACCGTGAAAGGCGACGTCCACGACATCGGTAAGAACATCGTCGGCGTCGTTCTCGCCTGCAACAACTACGACGTCCACGACCTGGGCGTCATGGTGCCGGCGGAGAAGATCCTCGACACCGCGGTCGAGCTGGGCGCCGACGTGGTCGGGCTGTCAGGCCTCATCACGCCGTCACTCGACGAGATGGTCGTCGTCGCGAAGGAGATGACGCGGCGCGACTTCCGCATCCCTCTGCTCATCGGCGGCGCGACGACTTCCAAGCAGCACACGGCGGTGCGGATCGCGCCTGCGTACGACGGCACCACGGTGCACGTGCTCGACGCCTCGCGCGTGATCGGCGTCGTCTCCGACCTGCTCGACGACGAGCGCCGGCACACGTTCGAGCGCGACAACTACACGCTGCAGGAGAAGCTGCGCGCGCAGCACACGACGTCGCGGCGCCCGCTCCTGACGCTCGACGAATCGCGCGCGAAGCGGCTGCGCCTGCCGTTCGCCGAGCTCCCGCCGCCTCCGTTCCTGGGCAGGAAGACGATCGAGCCCGAGCTGGCGACGCTGCGCGAGTACGTCGACTGGACCTTCTTCTTCCACGCCTGGGAGCTCAAGGGCAAGTACCCCGCCATCCTCGAAAGCCCATCGCACGGCGCGGCCGCGCGCGAGCTGTTCGCGCACGCGCAGGAGCTGCTGGACGAGATCCAGGCAAACCGGTGGCTTCGCGCCCGCGGGGTCTACGGCTTCTGGCCGGCGCGCGCCGACGGCGACGACCTCGCGCTCGACAACGGCGTGCGCTTCCCCATGCTGCGGCAGCAGGTCGACCACGGCGACGACAAGCCGTACCTGTCGCTTGCCGACTTCGTCGCGCCGGGCGGCGGCGACCACATCGGTGCGTTCGCCGTCACTGCGGGGATCGGGGTGGACGAGCTGTCGGGGCGGTTCGTCGCCGAGCACGACGACTACCGCGCCATCATGGTCAAGGCCCTTGCCGATCGCCTCGCCGAGGCGTTCGCCGAGTACCTGCACGAGGTCGTCCGCCGCTCGTGGTACGAGGAGGGGGCGAAGCTGTCCAGCGACGACCTCATCGCGGAGCGCTATCGCGGCATCCGGCCGGCCTTCGGCTACCCGGCGTGCCCCGACCACTCCGAGAAGCAGACCCTGTTTTCGCTGCTGGACGCCCGCGCGATCGGCATGGACCTGACGGAGTCGGGCGCCATGACCCCGACCGCGGCGGTGTCGGGCCTGTACTTCGCGCACCCCCAGTCGCGGTACTTCATGGTCGGGAAGATCGGCCGCGACCAGGTCGAGGACTACGCGCGGCGCAAGGGCATGACCGCGGCCGAGGCCGAGCGCTGGCTACGCCCGAACCTCGCTTACGACACGTAAGCGGGCCCTTGAAGCCAACCCAATCCCGCGGTTTGCCCAAACCGCGGGTTACTGCGTGGTCGCGACGTACCGTTGTCGCCGGTCGCCGAACGCTTCGTGGCGCCGCTGCGCGAGACCTGTCCGGTCAGCTGATGTCGACGATCACGTTCTTGAGCTCGGTGTACAGGTCGAGCGCGTAGGGCCCGAGCTCCCGACCCCAACCGCTCTGCTTGTAACCGCCCCACGGCGTCACGGGATCGACGATGTGGTAGCAGTTCACGTAGACGGTTCCCGCCTTCGGGGCGTGCGCGACGCGGTGGGCGCGAGCGACGTCGCTCGTCCACACGCCCGCGACAAGGCCGTAGATGGTGTTGTTCGCCTTGGCGATCAGGTCGTCCTCGTCGGCGAACGGGATGGCCGACACCACCGGACCGAAGATCTCCTCGCGCGCGATCTTCATCTTGCCGTCGACGTCGGCGAACACCGTCGGCTCGACGAAGTAGCCTCCCTCAAGACCTTTGGGCCGGCCCCCGCCCGTCAGCATCCGCGCGCCCTCGCGGTTGCCGGCGCCGATGTAGCCCAGCACCCGGTCCATCTGCGTCTTCGACACCAGAGGGCCCATCTGCGTGACCGGGTCCATGCCGGGCCCGATGCGCGTGTCCGCCACCGTCTTCAAGAGCTCGTCCAGCGCGTGGTCGTAGACCTTTTCCTGGACGAACAGGCGCGACCCGGCGGAGCACACCTGGCCCTGGTTGAAGAAGATGCCGAAGAAAGCCCCCGACACGGCGCGGGTGAGGTCGGCGTCGGCGAAGACGACGTTCGGTGACTTGCCCCCGAGCTCGAGGCTGACCCGCTTCAGGTTGCTCTCGGCGGACGCGCGCGCGATCAGCCGGCCCACCTCGGTCGAGCCGGTGAACGCGACCTTGTCGACGTCAGGGTGTGCGGCCAGGCGCGCGCCCGCGACCTCGCCGCGCCCGGGGACGACGTTGACCACGCCGTCCGGGACGTCGGCCTGCTGGATGAGCTCGGCGAGAAGCAGCGCGCTCAGCGGCGTCTCCTCGGAAGGCTTCAGGACGATGCTGTTGCCGCACGCGAGCGCGGGCGCGAGCTTCCACGAGGCGATGACGAGCGGGAAGTTCCAGGGTGTGATCGCGCCCACCACGCCGACGGGCTCTCGCACCGTGTACGAGAAGACGCCGGGGTCGGCTGGGTTCGTCGTGCCGGTGATCTTCGTCGGCCAACCTGCGTAGTACGTCCACGTGCGCACCGCGCGGTCGATGTCGCGCGTCGCCTCGCCCCGCAGCTTTCCTGCG
>CBJLKR010000080.1:0-9656 GCA_966423695.1 uncultured bacterium
CGGACCGTCCCGCGGCGGCCGGGCAGGTCGGCCGTCGCCTCGTACAGCAAGAATGTGATCGCCTTGCGCGCGAGGACGCGGAACTCCGCCGGATCCGTGGAGCTGTCGCGCAACCCGCGCAGGCTGTCGGCGACCAGCGGGTGCTTACTGACGTGAACCGGCATGGGCGTCGCGCTTGATCAGCCGGCGGATCGCGTCCACGGCGACGGCCAGCATGCGGTCCATGTACGACGGGTCCAGGTGGTGGATCTCACCCGCCCCCACCTCGTCGACGCAAAGGCACACAGTGCCGGCGCGCATCTTGCGCAGTCGCGTGACGATGTAGAGCGTCGACGTCTCCATATCGTTCCCGATCACGCCCGCGCGCGTCCACATGTCCAGCTCCTGGCGGAGCTCGGGCCGCGGCATCTGGTCCGGCACCAGGTCGGAGTACAGCGCGTCGACCGACCGCATGATCCCGACGTGGTACGGCACGCCCGCCGCCTCGGCGGCCTCCCTCAGCGCTTCCACGACGTTCAGGGACGCCACCGCCGGGTATTCCTTGGGCACGTAGCCGTCCGGCGTGCCCTCGCTGCGCACCGCGCCGTGCGCGATGACGAGGTCGCCCATCTTGACCTCGGGCTGCAGGGCGCCGCAGGTGCCGACGCGCAGCACGGTGTGGACGCCCAGCTCATGCAGCTCCTCGACCCCGATGGCGACCGACGGGCCGCCCATGCCCGTCGACATGGCCGAGACCTTCACGCCGTCCACCGTGCCGGTGAACGTGCGGTACTCGCGGCTGAACGCGACCTCCTTTGCCGCGTCGAGGTGCTTGGCGATGAGCGGCGTTCGGAATGGATCGCCCGGCGCCAGGACGTAGTCGCCGACGTCCTCACGCGAAAGGCCGATGTGATATTTCTTCTCGGCTTTCGTCTCGGTCATCGGCCGAATGTTAATCCGCCCTCGTGACCCCGTTCTTGTCGACCCGGGCGAGCACGTGCGGGGGCCGGCGGACGTCGCGGTCCACGATGCGCCAGGCGTTGCGGACGCGCGGCGCGACGCGGTCCACGAGCTCGCGCGACCGTGCGTGAACCGTCACCAGGGGGTCGCCGCGGCGCACACGCGCGCCGACCGGTGCATCGATGACGAAGCCCGCGGCGGGATCGATCGCGTCCTCCTTGCGCACGCGGCCCGCGCCCAGCTCGATCCCCGAAAGCCCGATCTCGAGCGCGTCGATCGCCTCCACGTGGCCGTCCCGCTCGGCCGGGACCGGCACCTTCACCGCCGCCTCTGGCAGCCCGCGCTCGAGGTGGCCGCCCTGCGCCGCGAGCATCGCCTCGAACTTCGCCCGCCCTGCGCCTGAGCTCAGCACCTTCTCGACGTCGACATCGACGCGCGCGACCGCGCACATCTCGCGGGTGACGCGCACGCAAACGTCGATGAGCTCCTCATCGCCCGCGCCGCCAAGCACATCGAGCGCCTCGCGGACCTCGAGCGCGTTGCCGACGCACCTGCCCAGAGGGTTGTCCATCGCCGTGACCAGCGCCACCGTCCGCCTGCCCGCGCCCTCGCCCAGCGTGACCATCTCGCGCGCGAGGTCTTCGGCCGCCGCCACGTCGGGCATGAAAGCGCCGCGGCCGAACTTGACGTCCAAGACGATGGCGTCCGCGCCGGCAGCGATCTTCTTCGACATCACGCTCGAGGCGATCAGCGGCACCGACGGCACGGTCCCCGTCACATCGCGGAGCGCGTAGAGCAACTTGTCGGCCGGGACCATGCGTGGCGATTGGGCCGCGACCGCGATACCGATCTCCCGGACCTGGCGCACGAACCGCTCGGGGTCGAGGTCGACCGTCAGGCCCGGCACCGACTCGAGCTTGTCCAGCGTGCCGCCCGTATGCGCAAGGGCGCGGCCGCTCAGCTTGGGCACAACCACGCCGCAGGCGGCGGCAAGAGGGCCGGCTACGAGCGTGACCTTGTCGCCGACCCCTCCGGTCGAGTGCTTGTCGACCTTGACGCCGGGGAGCGCGCTCAGGTCCAGCACCTCGCCGCTGGCGACCATCGTCTGGGTCAACGCCAGGGTTTCCGCCGCGGTCATGCCGCGGATGCAGACGGCCATCAACCAGGCCGCGACCTGGTAGTCCGCGACCTCGCCGCGGACGTAGCCGGACAGGAGGAATTCGATCTCTTCCGGGGCGTGCTCGAACCCGTCGCGCTTGCGGCCGATGACATCGAGAGCGTTCACCGGAGGCAATCGTATGCGGGTGTACAATCCGCGCGATCGAGCGGATCGGTGCCCGCGTACGTCCGGGCGTGTTCTTGAAGGGAGCGATGAGGATGGGTCAAAAGCGCCTTAGGTTCCTCGGTTTGCTGGCCGCGGCGATGGTGTTCTCGCTGGCGTGCGGCGCGTCGTCCGGCGGCACCGGTGGAAGCAGCCCCACCAAGACCTACAAGGTCGGCCTCGTGACCGACATCGGCGGCCTGAACGACAAGAGCTTCAACCACCTCGCCGACGTGGGTCTGGAGAAGGCAAAGACCGATTTCCACATCCAGGGTGACGTCAAGGAGTCGAAGACAGGCGACGACTACATCCCGAACCTGACCGACTTCGCGACGAAGAACTACGACCTGGTCATCGGCGTGGGCTTCCTGATGCAGGAGGCCGTCGGCACCGTTTCGGGCCAGTTCCCGAACGTGCACTTCGCCATCATCGACGGTGCCGGCACCGACGCCAAGGGCAACGATCTGAAGCACCCCAACGTCGTCTCGCTGTTCTTCAAGGAGCAGGACGCCGGCGCGATGGTGGGCGTGATCGCCGGCTGGATGGAGAAGAACGGCAAGGCGAAGAAGAACAAGCACACCATCGGCGCGGTGGGCGGCGTCAGCATCCCGCCGGTCAACCACTACATCGCCGGCTACAAGTGGGCGGCCCAGAAGGAGGACCCGACGATCAAGGTCCTCGTCGGCTACTCGAACGACTTCACCGACCCGGCGAAGTGCAAGGGCGTCGCCCAGAGCCAGATCAACGCCGGCTCCGATATCGAGTTCCAGGTCGCCGGAGGCTGTGGCCTCGGCGTGCTCCAGGCCGCCGGCCAGGCAGGCGTCTACAGCGTGGGCGTCGACGCCGACCAGAAGGACGCCGACGCGTCGGTTATCGCGAGCGCCTTGAAGAAGGTCGACGTGGCGACGTACACCGCGATCAAGAATGTCGTCAACAACCAGTTCCAGAGCGGAGCGCTCACGTTCAGCATCGCCAACGAAGGCGCCGGCTACGCGATCGACAACCTCGATCTGCCGGCCGACCTCAAGACCGAGCTGGACAAGATCCAGGGCCAGATCCACGACGGCACCCTGACGCCGCCCGCGGACATTCCCGCATAGCGACAGCGATGGGGGCGAGCGCGCGCAGCGCCCGCCCCCGACGTCCATCCCCACGAGATTCGAGGCTCCGCCTTGATTTCGCGGGGGCCCCTTAACGGGCCATGGCCGCGGTCGCCCGGCGTCTGGCCGGGCTCGGCATGCCCCTCGGTTCGGTTCTCTTCGCCTTCGTCGCCGGCGCGGTCATCTGCGTGGTCACCGGCGCCAACCCGTTCGCCGCGTACTCGGGCCTGATCTGCGGTGGCCTCGGCATCGCGTGCACCCAGGGCGAGAACCCGGCGCTGCAGATCTCTAACACCATCGTCTTCTTCATCCCGCTCGTGGCGACGGGCGTCGCGGTCGCGCTTCCGTTCCGCGCCAACCTCTTCAACATCGGCGCGGAGGGTCAGCTGCTGGCGGGCTCGGTCGCGTGCTGCGCGATCGGCATCAAGTTCGAGAGCCTGCCCGCCCTGATCCTCGTGCCCATGGTCCTGGTCGGCGGCATGCTGGCGGGCGCGGTCTGGGCCGGCATCGCCGGCGTGCTCAAGGCGACCGTCGGCGCCCACGAGGTCGTGACCACGATCATGCTCAACTACGTCGCCCAGTGGCTCGTCCGCTACCTGATCATCGGCGGGCCGCTGCAGCTTGCGTCCGGCACCTCCAGGTCGCTCCCGATCGGGCACAACGCCGAGCTGCCGACGCTCCTCCCCGCCGTCAACTCGCTCCTCATCTTCGGCCTGCCGGCGAGCGTTTACCGCGTCCACACCGGCCTTTTCATCTCGCTGGCGGCAGCCGCGGTCTTCGCCTTCCTTCTGTGGCGCACCGCCTTCGGCTACGAGGTGCGCGCGGTCGGGCAGAGCCAGAAGGCGGCCCGCTACGCGGGCGTGAGCGTGCGCCGGACGATCATCCTCACGATGCTGACCGCCGGGGCGTTCTCCGGCCTTGCCGGCGCCGTGCAGATCGCCGCGGTCGACCACAACCTGACCGACAAGTACTTCAGCGACACGACCGGCTTCGACGCCATCGCGGTCGCGCTGCTCGGCCTCGGCACCGCGGTCGGGATCGTGCTCGCGGCGCTGCTCTTCGGCGCCCTGCACAGCGGCGGCGCGATCATGCAGAGCGACGCAGGCATCTCCAGCAACCTGGTCCTCGTGCTGCAGGCGCTGATCCTGTTCAGCATCGCGGCGAACTTCGTCGGCGCGATCCGCCGCGGGCTCCCGTTCGGGCGAGGCAGGGCGGCGGAGGTACCGACTGACCTGCCTCCCTCGGCGGGCCTCATGGCCGAGCCCGCCAAGCCCCCGGAGACGGCATGAGCGCGCTCGGCGACATCGGTCACCTGCTGCTGACGGCCAACCTCTGGCAGGCGACACTGACTGCCGCCGTCCTGCTGCTGCTGCCGGCGCTGGGCGGCGTCCTGTCCGAGCGCAGCGGCGTCACCAACATCGCGATGGAAGGCATGATGCTGACCGGCGCGTTCTTCTCCGTCGTCGCCGACCTGCTGTGGCACAACCCCTGGCTGGCGACGCTGGTCGCGCTGGTCGCGGGCGGCCTCATGGCGCTCATCCACGCGGTCGTGTCGATCCAGTTCCGCGCCGACCAGATCGTCAGCGGCATCGCCATCAACATCTTCGCCGCGGGACTGACAGTGTTCCTGGTCAACCGGATCTATGGTTTCCAGGACATCGGGCACGTCGGGCGGACCGAGGGACTGCCGTACCTCGACATCCATGGCCTGGACCGGATCCCGTTTATCGGCACCGTGATCTTCGACCAGAACGTGGTCGTCTACATCGCCCTGATCCTGCTCGTCGCCACGCACATCGTCCTGTTCCGGACCCGCCTCGGCCTGCGCATCCGGGCAGTCGGCGAGCACCCGCAGGCGGCCGATACCGCCGGCCTCAACGTCTTCGCGATCCGCTACGGGGCCGTCGTCATGAGCGGCGTCCTCTCAGGGCTGTCCGGCGCGTTCCTCGCCATCGGCATCTCGAACACGTTCGTCCCCAACATGACCGGCGGCCGAGGTTACATCGCTCTCGCCGCCATGATCTTCGGCAAGTGGACGCCGTTCGGGGCGTTCATCGCGTGCCTGATCTTCGGCCTCGGACAGGCGATCTACGACAACAACTCGCTCATCCATGTCTCGCCCTACCTGCTCAGCATGCTGCCGTACGTGTTGACGCTCATCGTCCTGGCGGGAGTCGTCGGCCGGAGCACGCCTCCCGCGGCGGACGGTCTGCCCTACGTGCCGGGATCGGAATGAGAACCCCAGAAGGTCTTCGATGTTGCGGGGGCGTCGAATGAGCGAATCCACGGAACGGCTCGCAGTGGAGATGCGCGGCATCACCAAACAGTTCCCGGGCGTGCGCGCCAACGACCGCGTCGACTTCAGCGTGCGCGCGGGCGAGATCCACGCGCTGGTCGGCGAGAACGGCGCCGGCAAGTCGACGCTCATGAACATCCTCTACGGGCTCATCCACGCCGACGAGGGCCAGATCGACATCAACGGCAAGCGCGTGCACATGACCGGCCCGCGCGACGCCATCAACCTCGGGATCGGCATGGTGCACCAGCACTTCATGCTGATTCCGGTCTTTTCGGTCGGCGAGAACATCATGCTGGGCCGTGAGCCCGTCGCCGCCTACGACCTGTACGACCGCGGGCGCGCGCGCAGGCTCATCAACGACCTGACCAAGAAGTACGGCCTCGCCCTCGATCCGGACGCGCGCATGGGCGACCTGCCCGTCGGCCTGCAGCAGCGCGCCGAGATCGTCAAGGTGCTCTACCGCGGGGCGGGGATCCTGATCCTGGACGAGCCGACAGGGGTGCTGACCCCGCAGGAGAGCAAGGAGCTGTTCGCCGTCCTGCGCGACCTGGTCAACGGCGGCAAGACGATCATCTTCATCAGCCACAAGCTGAAGGAGGTTCTCGAGATCTCCGACCGCATCACCGTCATGCGCCGCGGCAAGGTCGTCGGTCATCTCACGACCAAGGACACGAACGAAGAGGAGATCGCCACGATGATGGTCGGGCGCGAGGTCCTGCTCCGCGTGGACAAGAAGCCCGCCACGCCGGGCGCCGTCGTGATGCGCGTCGAGAACGTCAGCGCCAGCTCCGACCAGGGCGTGCCCGCCCTGCGCGGCGTCTCATTCGAGCTGCGTCAGGGCGAGATCCTCGGCGTGGCGGGGGTCGAAGGCAACGGGCAGAGCGAGCTCATGGAGGTGCTCGCCGGCACCCGCCGCGTGACCGGCGGCCGGGTGCTGCTGGGCGACCGCGACATCACGACCTACGACGCGCGCACCGAGCGCGATGCGGGCGTGGCGTTCATCCCCGAGGACCGGCGCGGCACCGGCCTCGTGCTGAGCTTCTCGATCGCCGAGAATTCGATCCTGGGGCGTGAGCGCTCGCCGCGGTTCGCGTGGCGTGAGCTGGTGCTGCGGCTGGTGGCGATCCGGGAGTGGGCGCGCCGCCTGGTCAAGGAGTTCGACGTGCGCACGCCGTCCATCGACACCGCCGCGCGCAACCTGTCCGGCGGAAACCAGCAGAAGGTGATCGTCGCGCGCGAGATGGGCACCAAGCCAAAGGTGCTGCTCGCCTCACAGCCGACGCGCGGCGTCGACATCGGCGCGATCGAGTTCATCCACCGCCGCATCGTCCAGGAGCGCGACGAGGGGACCGCGGTTCTGCTTGTCTCGGCAGAGCTCGACGAGGTGCGCTCGCTGTCCGACCGGATCGCGGTCATGTACGAGGGCAAGATCGTCAGCTTCGAGTCGCCGGACACACCCGAAGAACGGCTGGGACTGCTCATGACGGGAGGCGGCAAAGGCCGGGAGGGCGCCGCCTAGAGGCCTTTCAAGACCTCCGGAAGCTGGCGAATCGACTCAACCCTCCGCCAGCCGCCTTTGGGCAGGTCTTCCTCCGCGACCTCCTCGTGCGCCCAAGTCACCTCGTAGGGAATGTGCACCGCACGCGCGCCGAGATTCACGACGGGGACGACGTCCGACCTCAACGAGTTGCCCACCATCACGAAATCCTTCGGATCGATCGCGCGTCGGGTGAACACGCCGCGGTAGCTGTCGGCGTTCTTCTCGCTCAGGATCTCGACGCCGAGGAAGAGCTCGCCCAGGCCAGAGCGCGCGAGCTTGCTCTCCTGGTCGAACAGGTCCCCCTTGGTGATGAGCAGGACATCGTGGCCGGCGGCCACGTCGCGCAGAGTCTCCTCCACGCCCGCAAGCAGCTCGGTCGGCTGAGTGAGCATCCGCTTGCCCCAGCCCAGGATCACGTCGAGGTCCGCGGCCGGGATGCGGCCGCCGGTGACCTCGATCGCGGTCTCGAGCATCGACAGCGTGAACGATTTCACCCCGTAGCCGTAGATCGCGAGGTTCGCCATCTCGGTCTCGTGCAGCCGAACGTCGACGTCGGCGTCGGGGACGTGACTCTTGAGCAGGTCGCGGAACTCGCCCTGCGTGACGTGGAACCGGGTCTCGCTGTGCCACAGCGTGTCGTCCCCGTCGAACCCCACCACCCGAACCCTCGCCATCGCGACGAAGGATTATCGAGGTTGCTAGACGCCCGGCGTGTGGATCATCGTCCAGTGCAGGCCGCCGTCCGCCGTGCGCTGGATGCCGCCGCGAACCGTGCCATATCCGACGGAGGTGTCTGCGAAGACGAAGGTCGTGGCGACCCCGGCTGCTGACAGGTAATCGCATGTGAAGGAATGCCAGCCGGCGCCAGCGTTCGTCGTTTCCTCGCCGCTGCCGTCGTTGCCGAGAAGGAGCCACCTGGTCGCGGTGACAAACGTGAGGTGGAGGTGCGCGTCGATGCCGACGGACACGAGATAGGTCCAGGAGGTGCCACCGTCAGTCGACCGGTACACGTGCTGGACGCCCGAGTTGCTGACGGTCGCCGCGAGCAGCGCGCCCCCGAACTTGCGGATCGAGACGACGGTCAGCGAGTTTCCACCGCCCCGCTCGAATCCAGGGGGATCGGGAAGAGTCGCGCGTGACCAGGTCGAGCCGCCGTCCATCGTGCGGCTGATCACCGGTTGGTTCGTCGTGTCGTGACCGGCGACGAATCCGGCGTTGGCGTCAACGAAGGCCATGAACTCCTTGCACTGGTCGAACGGAAGGCCCGTGTTCGACTGCTTTTCGTCAGCCACCTCGGAGACGAGAGTCCAGTGCGCGCCGGCGTCTGACGTCCGCCACAGCTGGGCTCCCGCCTGCAAGCACTGCGTGCTGGGTACGCCAGGGAAGAGCGCCCAACCTCGGGTGTCGTCGACGAAGGAGATGACCGGGTTGCCGCCGCCGCCGGCATAAGGCGCCCAAGGGCGCGGTTGCCAGTTCGCACCTCCGTCGGTAGAGCGATACAGGTGCCCGCCTGCCACCAGCGCCCAGACGACGCCTGCCGAGGGCGCGGCCAGCTGCAGGTCGATCGGAAGCGTGATCGCGCCCGGCGTTGGCGATGCGATCGGAGCCTCAGCCCACGGCGTGGCGACCTGGGTCCAGTGGGCCCCCCCGTCGGACGTGTTCTGTACGGCTCCGCCCGCGACCACGTAGCCATGGTCGGCGTTGACGAAATCAGCCGCGAAGGGCGGGGTGACTTTGAGGTCCGTCGCGTAAGGCGCAAAGGCCTGGCCGCCGTTGACAGTCTCCAGCACGTCGGGCGCGAGCTGCAGCCATCGCAGCTCGGTGACCATGTAGGTGTACGGCGATGCCAGCTTCTGCTTCCACGTCCAGGTCGTGCCGCCGTCGCTGGACGTATAGACGAAATCGCGCTCGTGCCAGCTCGCGTCATCCTGCGAACCCGACGCCTCGAGGTAGACGTCATTGCCGAATCCCTTGATCCATCCGACGTGGAGGCTGAAGCCGCCCGTGCCGGTGGCGAAGAGCGGATTGTCGGGAATGGTGCTGAAGCTCCAGCTTTTGCCGCCGTCGGCCGTGCGGTAGACGGTGGGACGGTGATTCGGATCCGAGGCGGTGACGAACCCGTGGCTCGAGTCGATGAACCAGATGCCGTCCTTGCACTGCGTCTTGTCGATGCGCGCGCCGAGGTCGACCCACGTCTTGGCACCGTCGGTCGTGTGCCAGATGTCGGCGAGCTGCATCTCGCACTGGGTCGCGGGCGAGCCAGGCGCGAGAAGCCAACCCTCAGAGGAGTTGACGAACGCGATCGAGGGCCTCACGCCTTGCCGGTCCGGAAGCGTGCGTCGCTCCCAGTGCCCGCCTTCGTCGGTGGAGACGTAGAGCGCCTGGTAGTCGACGAGAGCCCAGACGGTGCTCTTGAACGGGGCGCTCAGCTGCACGCTCGTCGCGCCGACGGCGGCG
>CBJLKR010000081.1:0-9593 GCA_966423695.1 uncultured bacterium
GAAGCTGCGGATGAAGTGCGCCTCGGACAGGTATGCCACCGCGGCGACGGCGCGGACGTCGAGGGGCTGGGCGTAGGCGCGGTCCATCGCGTCCCGGGCGCGCAGCAGGCGCCGGTTGAGCTCCTCCGCCTCCCTGCTCACGGTGCAAAGCTACGGCAGCGTTGGGATCTCGGGAACCGGGCCGTTTGGATCCGTTCCGCCCATCGAGGGTCGCCGAGTCGGGCCGTTCGTATCCAAGCGGCCCACAGGGAGTCGCGTAATTGGGCCGTTCGTATCCAAACGGCCCAGAGGGAGTCGTCGAGCCTGGGCCGTTTGGATCCATCTGGCCCTGAGGCGATGAGCCGCTTGGGGTGGCTGGCGGGATTTGAACCCGCGACACCCAGATCCACAATCTGGTGCTCTGCCTGCTGAGCTACAGCCACCGCGGCGCGGCAGGAACGAGCCTGCCTGGGGAAGAGCACGATTCTACCGCCCGGCCGATTTGGCCCAGAATTGATCTCATGCCGAGCTCAGTCGAATTCGAGCAGATGATCCAGTCGGGCGAGCTGATCGAGTCGCCGAACGAGATGACCCCCGAGTACCTCAAGGAGCTGAAGCACACCCTCATCGTCTCAGGCGATACCGAGCTCATCTCGGCGCCCGCCTACTACCTCGCCGCCAAGCGCGCGCCCAGCATCAACGCCTTCATGACCGGGATCGCGATCATCCAGGACGAGCTCGCGCACGCGCACATCGCGTACCACATCCTCGAGGAGCTCGGCGAGGACCAGGAGAAGCTGATCTTCAGCCGCGATCCGAAGAGCTTTCGCTACCCGTACGCCTTCGACGTGCCGCTCGACACATGGACCGAGCTCGTGGTCGCCAACGGCTTCTACGACCAGGCGGGCTTCTGCCTGCTGGGCGATATCCACGACAAGTGCTCGTACGGGCCGTGGAAGCGCGGCCTCAACAAGGTGATGCTCGAGGAGAACTTCCACCTCCGCAACGGGCGCACCTGGATGAAGCGCATCAGCGCCTCCGGCGGCGCGGCCAAGGACGAGCTGCAGCGCGCGGTCGACTGGATGTTTCCGCTCAGCGTCGAATGGTTCGGCCTTCCGGACTCGATGAAGATGCACTCCAAGCAGCTCGATTACAGGCTCAAGGGCCTGACCAACGACCAGCTGCGGCAATGGTGGCTGTCGCAGGTCGTGCCCTACTGCGAGCAGATCGGCGTCAGGGTTCCGGCGCACAAGGAGACCAGGGACGGCAAGGACGTCTACGAGCTCGACTACCCCTTCCCCTGCGAGTTCGACGCCGAGCACAAACGCTGGGACTTCAAGAAACCGATCACGTGGGACGACGTGCTCCTCCGCTGGCGCGCGCGCGGCCCCCGCAACGCTGAGATGGTGGCGCTGTTCCAGGAGGAGTTCCACAACTTCCGCAAGACGCATCATCGGGACTCCTGAATGGATCGGCTTTGGACGGCGCTCGCGGAGGTCCAGGACCCCGAGATGCCGGTCAACCTCGTCGACCTCGGGCTGATCTACCGCGTCACCGAGGAAGGCGGCGTCGTCGACGTCGACCTGACCTTTACCGCCATGGGCTGCCCCGCGTCGGAGTTCATCCTCGGCGACGTGCGCGAGCGGCTGCTCCAGGAGCCCGGCGTCAGCGAGGTCCGCGTCAACGTCGTCTGGGACCCGCCGTGGACGGCCGCGCGCATGACCGAGGCCGGCCGCGACGCCCTCGAAGCGTGGGGCCTCGCCGTATGACCGAGGCAACGCACTACAAGCGCGTCAGCGGCGATGCGGTCGAGTACGAGGTCTTCGCCCGCAAGGCGCGCGTCGACCCTCTCCACCTGGTCGGCAGCGTGGTCGCGCCCGACGACGACCTGGCCATGGCCTACGCCCGCGCGACCTACGACGAGGAGCGCTGGTGCGAGATGGCGATCGTGCGCAAGGACGACGTCATCCGCCTCTGGTCACCGGGGGAGAGTTGAGCCTCTCCGACCTCGTGCTCTGCCTCGCCGACAACAAGCAGATGCTCGGCCTGCGCTACGCCGAGTGGGCGACGCGGGCGCCTTCGCTCGAGGCCGACATCGCGGCCGCCGCGATGGGGCTCGACGACCTCGGCCACAGCCGCGTGCTGTACGGCTGTCTCGAGCCGCTGGGCGCCGACCCGCGCGGACCCGAGCGTGAGTCGGACCCGGCGAGCCTGCGCAACCTCGCCTACTTCGACGAGCCGTGGACCGAATGGAGCCAGTTCGTGGCCGCCAACGCGGTCCTCGACACCGCCTTCACGACCGTGATCGAGGCGTGCACCGGCGGCTCGGTCGAGGTCCTGCAGACGCGGCTGCGCAAGATGCTGATGGAGGAGCACTACCACTTCCTTCACGGGCGCAGCTGGCTCCGCTCCGGCATCGAGAGCCCGCCGCTCTTGCGCGCGTGGCAGGAGGCGCTCGAGTTCTTCGGACCCGCGGACGGCGAGCTCGAGCAGCTCCACCGCGATGGCAAGCTGTCGATGGGGCCGGCGGAGCTGCGTGCGAGGCTCGAAGACCAGCTCGAGACGAACGCGCCGAACGTCACCATCCACTGGAACCTGTGGGACCCGCTCCGCCGCCGCACCGCCGACGGCGCGATCGACGCGCACACGTTCGGCATGCTGCGCGGGCTCGAGGAGAAGAAGTACGCGCCGCCCGCCGCCGCGCGACAGACCGCGTCCTGAGCCCGCCTGCCCGCACTGCAGGTCGCGCGACGTGGAGGTCATCTCGCTGTTCGGCACGCAGGCGATGACGCTTCAGTACCGCTGCCGCGTGTGCGGCACGCTGTTCGAGGCGGTCAAGTACGAGTCCTAGCTAGGGCTCGTCCTCTTCCTCCGCGGCGCCCGCCGCGCGGCGGCGGCGCACCATGGCCAGCGGCAACCCCGCGAGCACGACGACGACGATGAGCACCGCGACGATGATTGGCAGCAGCTGCCCGCCCCCGACGGTCACCGCTCCTGGCGGCGGCGAGCTCTGCGGATAGCCCGCGGCGAAGTAGCCGAACTGGTCCGTCTGCGTGACGACGGTGAACGGCTGGCCCGGCTGGGTCTTCAACGCGGTCCACGGCCCGTTCGGATCGGCCGCGCGGTAGATCGTCGACGGGTCCGGCTCGAGGTTCGAGTAGCGCACGACCAGGTTTGCAGCTTTGTTCGGGTCGAGCGAGGCGCCGGCCGTCACGTGGTAGACGTTGGTCACGAACCTGATTCCGCTCGGCTCAGGGCACGTGTCGAGCG
This sequence comes from uncultured bacterium, assembly GCA_966423695.1. Classification (GTDB taxonomy): domain Bacteria; phylum Chloroflexota; class Dormibacteria; order Dormibacterales; family Dormibacteraceae; genus 40CM-4-65-16. Next base: position 3,250 of record CBJLKR010000081.1, read on the forward strand.
GTTTGATGTCGACGGCGATCGTCGTCTTGCCGCCGGAGACGAATGCGCCGGGAAGAAAGCCGATCACGAGCTGGCCGTCGTCGGTGAATGCCGAGTTTGCGTCGCTGACCCCGCCGATGACCTTGATGTCGAGGTGCCCGGAGCTCGGCTTGTTGTTGGCGCCGGCCTGCGGCGGCGGGCACGTGAAGTTGTAAGCCTGCGGCGGCCCGAATCCGTCGTAGAAGCCGGGCGCGACCATCCACGCGGCCATTGCGTACGCGGCCGCCGCGACGGTCAGCAGCGCGGCCTTCTTCACAGCGCCAGGTCCGCGATGACGTGCGCGACGACGGGCCCGACGAGATCGCGGCAGGCCCACCGCCACAGCGCGAGCAGGGCGCCCGCGGCGGCCACCGCGGGCAGGAACTCGGCCGGGTGGGACAGCGCGTGCGCGGCGGTCCACAGCACCGTCGAGCCGGCGACGGCGAGCGGCGCGCCGCCAATCTCCTCGAACGCGGCGTAAAGCGCTCCACGGAAGGCGAGCTCCTCTCCGACCGAGACCACGACCGCGGCGGCCGCCAGACCGGCGGGCAGCAGCGGCCCGCCCCCGATGCGGGCGGCGGCGGGCAGCAGCAGTACCGCAGCCAGGGCCAGGCCGCCCAGCACGCGCAGCGGCAGTCGCGAGGCGCCGAGTCCGAGGCGCGCGGCGGGGAACCCGAGGGCGGCGGCGGCCAGAGCCGCGCCGCCGGCGACGAGCGCGACGAGCGCAAGCTGCGGCTCGCGCTCGACGAGAGCCCTCCCCCACTCGACTCCCACGACGTACGCGCCGAGCACTGCGACCTGGACCGCAGGTCGCGTGCGAGCCAAGGCGATCAAGCCATCAACCGCTCCGGCGCCGAGTAGACGTTGAACCGCTCGCCCCGCAGGAACCCGGCGAGCGTCAGGTCGAACTCACGCGCGAGGGCGACCGCAAGGCTCGACGGCGCGCCGACCGCGGCCAGGATCGGGATGCCGGCCGTGATCGTCTTCTGCACGATCTCGTAGCCGGCGCGGCCGCTGACGACCAGGATGCCGCCGTTCAGCGGCGCCTTGCCGTCAAGGACGAGCAGCCCGACGACCTTGTCCACGGCGTTGTGGCGCCCGACGTCCTCCCGAGCGCAGAGCAGCTCGCCGCCTTCGGTGAACAGCGCGGCGGCGTGGAGACCGCCTGTGCGCTCGAACACGCCCTGGCGCGAGCGCAGCCGCTCGACTAGGCGCGGGAGCATCGCGGCGTCGACAGGCTGACGGATCGGCAGCTTGTGGAGGTCGCGCTTCAGGTCCTCGATCAAGACCGCGCCGCACACGCCGCAGGCCGAGCTGGCAAGCATCGAGCGCTCCGGCTTGCGGCGCGGCGCCGCGGCGAGCTGGGCGTCGACGGTGTTCGACTCGACGATCGACGCGTCCACCGCGACACCAGAGACCTCTTCGCCTGCGTCGGCGCTTATGCGCAGCCGCTTCACGTCCTCGACGCCTCGGATGATCCCCTCGTCGAAGAACAGCCCGAGCGCCAGCTCGATGTCGTGCCCCGGCGTGCGCATGACGACCGACAGCGGTTCGCCGTCGAGCATCAGCTGCAGCGGCTCCTCGGTGACGACGGCGTCGGGCGAATCGGTCCACCGGCCCGCGTCCCAGCGCCGCACGCGCAGGCTCGGCGCCGAAGGCTTGGCCAACGCTACCCCTCGGCGACGCGCAGCCGGCGCACCGAGCGGGGCACGGCCGTCGTGACCGCGAAGCCCCGCCACGACGTCACGCGCTCCGGCTTGAGGTCGATCACAGGCGGAACCTCGGCGGCTTCGACGCCGTAGCGCTCGGCGATATCCGAGCCGTCGCCTCCCGAGGCGAACGTGCCGCGCACGCACGCTCCGACCATGAGCGAAGGGCGGAACCGATGGTGCAGCTCGACGACGAGCGCTCCGGGGGACCCCGGCCTCGGGCGTCCGCTCGTGGGCGCCACCGTGACCTGCCCCCGCTCGACCTCCCAGAACGCGGGCCGCATGACAGGCAGACCGCCTTCGATCCAGCACGCGTAGCCGCGGGAGACGCCGGCGAGGCGCCGGCTCACCTCGGCGGGCACCGCCGGAACGCGTGCCGCCTGCGCCGCCGGGAACGGCGCGCCCTCGACGACGTCGGCGTCGCTCAGGCGCAGCCTCAGCGCGACGCGGTTGTACGGCATCCACTCGCGCGGCAGGCGCGCGATGTCGAGGGCGTAGCCGGCGAAGAAGGGCGCGTTGCGGAGCGCGTAGCCGGCGAGACCCAGGAGATACGCCGGGCCGTCGAGGACGGCGCGCACGTCACTCGACAGGCTCAGCGGGTCGAAGATCTCGATGGTCCCGCGCAGGAGCGCGGCCTTCGTCCCGCCGTCGACCAGGAACGCAGCCCTCGGGTCGCGGCGGGCGATGATGGTCTTGGCCGCATATCGGGACGTGGTCATCCACAGCGAGCCGGCGGCGAAGCTGAACACCGCCGGGTTGACGAGCGGGAGCCGGCCGGAGCGCAGGGCGAGCATGCCGATCGAGGTGCGCTGGAGGATCGCGCTCGCGTCGCTCGTCAGCTTCATAGGGTCACCACTTTAGGGTCCCGCGAGCGAGCCTCGAGCGGGCGTCAGGTCTCGAGCCTTTTCTTGACCTTCTCCAGGGCGCGGTGCAGGCGACCACGCACCATCCCGTCCATGCTGCGTGCGACCGCCGCCCCAAGCGCCCAGCCGGGCGGCTCGTAGGCGATGCGGAGCTCGATGCGGACACCGCCGTCCCGCGGCTTGAACCGGAAGCCGCCCTCCTGCTTGATCAGCCCCGACTCGGACTCCCAGCCGATGACCTCGGGCCGGCGCCAGCGGTTCAGGCGGAGCACGCTCTTCAAGGGGAAGCCGAGGGTGACCATCTCGACGTCGTACCGGGCGCCGACGCCCTCGGACTTCGTGCCGATCGGCTCCCAGCGCGTCACCCCGTCGAGGACCAGCGGGACGTGGTGGTAATCGGCGAAGTAGTCGAAGGCGCGCTCGGGCGAGACGTCGACGTCGACCGCGGCCTCGAACTCGCGCTTCACTTCAGCTCCAAGATATGCATGTGGTGACCGCCGGGCGCGCGCAGGGCGCCGTGACCTGGACGGGGGGTAACGTGTCGACGAACGCATCGGTCGCCGTCGACGGCCCATTCACAGGTGCCAGGCTGCGCGACGCGTACATCGAATCGGTGCGAGCGCTCACGTTCGGGCTCGCCGCCGTTCGCAACGGCGCCGTCGCCATTGGTCCGGTGACACTGCTGCGCTTCGGAGACCCCACCGTGACGCGGACCTCGGTGGAGTGGCCCATCGAGGGCGGCCTGCTCGCGGGCGCGCGCGGCGGCACCTGGCGCATCAACTCCGCCCACGGTCGCGTGGACGCCACGGTGACCGCGTTCCGGCCCAGGCTTCCCCGTCCGCTGTACACGGTCAGCCACCTGCAGGTTCACGAGCTGTTCACCCGCCTCTTCCTGCTCCGCCTGCACGGCCGCGAGCCGGGCGCCGCCGTGACGACCAGGCAGGACCGCGTCCGGGCCGCGAGCGTCGACGTCGCGTTCTGCCTCACGCTCGCGCGGATGACGGGAAGACCTCGCGCCAGGCGGACGCTTCTCGTCGCGGCCGCCTACCACGTCGTGTGCTGGTCCGTGTGGGGCCGGACGCTGGGGGGCGCGGTCATGCGGCAGCGCGTGGTCGCCGTAGACGGCAGCCGGCTCACGCCGCAGCAGTCGTTTCTGCGCCTGTGCCTGCTGCCCCTGTCCTGGCTGTCGCGCCGGCCTCTGCACGACGAGATCGCGCAGAGCGAGGTGGTCGGCGGCTAGAAAAGCAGAAGGGCGGCTTGCGCCGCCCTTGTGCCGCAAACGAAGGGTCTGGAGTTAAGCGCGCGCACCCGAGGTGCTGCCGCCCTGCATCCAGAGCGTCGGCTTGTTCGGGTACAGCACGAGCACGAGCACCGCGGCGAGGATCGCGATGATGAACGCCACGATGTCGAAGCGACCGATCGTGATCTGGGTGAAGATCTGGTACACGATCTCGAGGATCGCGTAGAGCACCAGCGCGCGAACCCAGCTGACGTTGCCGATCGGGTCGAAGCCGGCGATCATCATGCCGGCGCCGAACGCGATGCCCGCGACGGGCCCCGTCACGCCTGCGCCGCTGCCGAAGTTGAAAACGGAGTCGCCGATGAACGTCGCGGCCGACCCGACCACGAGAAGAACTCCCATGACCCACAGGAGAATCTTCAACGCGAGAGGATTCCACTTTGCCATTGATGCCACTACCTTGCCTTCCTCCATTTCGACCGCGGTGGATTCGTTAGCGCTGATCGGGCGGCCGTTTCAGGTGCAACTTATAGCCCGAGTGCACGCAATTAGCAACCTCTTTTCAAGCAAATACTTGCGCGCCCCTCACCCACACGACCCTCGGCTTCAGGCCGTAGGCCCACGCGAAGGCCCCTTCGTGCTCCGCGTCCCACAGGACCACGTCGGCGAGCGCGTGCGGCGCGATCACGCCGCGATCCGAACGCGAGAGCGACATCGCGCCCCCGAGCGTGGCCGCGATCAGGGCGCGCTCGACGGACATCTTGAACACGGCGACGGCGAGCGCCACGACCACGCTCATGCTCGTGATGCCGCTCGTCCCCGGGTTGTGATCCGTGCCCAGCGCGATGACGGCGCCGGCGTCGATCAGCTCCTTGACCGGGGGCAGCTTGCCGATCGAAAGGGCCGTGCCGGGCGCGAGCGTGGCAACGACACCGGCTCGCGCGAGCGCCACTGCGTCCCCGCGGTTCGCGCGCAGCAGGTGGTCGGCGGACACCGCGTGGAGCTCCGCCGCCAGGCGTGAACCGCCGGTGCGCTCCAGCTCATCGGCGTGGATGCGGGGTATGAGCCGCGCCTTGATCGCCGCGCGCAGGATCGCGCGCGACTGCGCGACGTTGAAGTAGCCCTCGTCGCAGAACACGTCGCAGAAGCGAGCGCCCGCGCGGTGGGCGTCCTCGCACCAGCCGGCGACCTCTCGGGCGTAGGCGCCAAAGCGCGCACCGCGGTCAGGCGGGAGCGCGTGCGCGGCGAGGAACGTAACCTCGACGCGCGGCAGGTCGCGCCGCGTGCCCAGGCGGGCGAGGATGCGCGTGGCTTCGAGCTCGCCCTCGCGCTCGAGCAGGTAGCCCGTCTTGGCCTCGACCGTCGTCGTGCCGCCCTCGAGCCACGCCCACAGGCGGCGCGCGGTGTCCTCTTCGAGCGTCCTCGGCGATTCGTCGCGCGTCGCCTTCACGGTGGCGCGGATGCCGCCCCCCGCCTTGGCGACCGCGGCGTACGACGCGCCGGCCGAGCGCATGGCGACCTCGGCCATTCGGTCGCCCGCGTACACGGGGTGGGTGTGCGCGTCGACGAGACCGGCGGTGACGAGGCCCCCCATGCAGTCGTGCTCGTCGTTCACGGCCTCCATGAGGTCGCGCGGCTCGTCGCGCTGCCTGCCGCACCAGGCGATCTCCTCGCCGTCGAAGATGACCGACGCGTCCGCGATGACGCCCGCGGGCGTGCCGGTGAACAGGCGGCCGATGTTGCGCAGTCGAATCACTTCGATACGACCGTGACGCCGCCGACGACCACGTTGGTGACGTCGCGCCCGGACAGCCCGTAGACGACGTATGCGGGCGTCATCTCCCGCCAGACGCCTCGGGTCTGGTCCAGGGTGATGAAGTCGGCGAGCATCCCCGGCTTCAGCTCGCCCGCCTCCCAGCCGAGGGCCCGCATGCCGTTGACGGTCGCGGCCTGCAGCAGGTCGAGCGGCTGGTGGAGGACCCGCCGGCCGAGGGCGCGCCGCTGGTCGAGGTCGAGCGCCCGCGCCTCCTCGAGCATGTCGACGACCGCGTTCGAATCGCTGCCCACCGACAGCGCGCAGCCCGCCTGCGCCAGAGCCTGCAGCGGGCCGACGCGGTCGCCAAGGTCGCGCTCTGTCGTCGGGCACGCGCACACGGTCACCTGGTTCGACCCCAATAGCGAGACGTCGCGGTCGTCGAGGTGGATGGCGTGGACGGCCGTCAGGTCGGGGCCGAGGATGCCCTCACGCTCCAGCAGCTGCGCCGGCGTGCAGCCCTCGACCTCGAGGCACTCCTCGACCTCGCCCGGCTGCTCGGCGAGGTGGATGTGCAGCGGCGCGGTGCGCTCGCGCGCCCATGTCGCCACCACGCGCATCGACTCCGGATCGACGGCACGCACGCTGTGGATGGCGGCCGCGATGCGGACGCCGTCGCCGTCGCTCAGGTCGTCGACGCGCCTCGCCCAGGCGTCGGCGTCGCCGTCGCTGAACGGCATCTGCTCGAGCTCGAGGGTGCG
>CBJLKR010000082.1:0-9586 GCA_966423695.1 uncultured bacterium
GCCGTCGTATGGGTACAGCTCGTAGTCGAGCTCGAGCGAGGACGTAAACCGCTCGAGCTCGGGCAGCATCCCCTTGCGAAAGCGGCCGCCCCACAGCTTTTTGCTCGTTATGGCGCGAGCCTCTTGGCGTCGCCCAGCAGGCTGCCCAGCTCGCTGGCGTGCAGCTGACCCTGCACGCGCGCCGACGTCCGAAGCCCCATCCCCCACAGCTTGATGAAGCCCGCGGCGGCCGATTGGTCGAACTGGTCGCCCTTGCCGTACGTGGCCAGCGAAAGCTGGTAGAGCTGCTGCGGCGCCTTGCGGCCGACGACCTGCGACGAGCCTTTGAAAAGCTTCAGCCTCACGTCGCCCGTGACATGGCGCTGAGTCTCGGCGACGAACGCGTACAGGGCGTCGCGGAGCGGGCTGAACCACAGGCCGTCGTAGACCATCTGTGCCCACTGCTGCGCCACCAGCTCCTTGAAGCGCGCGACCTCTTTGGGCAGCGTGATGTCCTCGAGCGCCTGGTGGGCCTGGAGCAGCAGCACGGCCGCCGGCGCTTCGTAGATCTCGCGCGACTTGATGCCGATGAGGCGGTTCTCGAGGTGGTCGATGCGGCCGACCCCGTTCTCGCCGCCGGTGCGATTCAGCGTGGCGACGAGCTCGACCGGCGGCACCGCCTTGCCGTCGACGGTCACCGGGAGGCCCTGCTTGAAGCCGATCTCGACGTACGTCGGCTCGTCGGGACACGCGCGAGGGTCGCGGGTCCATGCGTACACATCCTTCGGTGGCTCGGCCCACGGGTCCTCGAGCACGCCCGCCTCGATCGACCGGCCCCACAGGTTCTCGTCGGTCGAATATGGATCGCGGACGGTCGCGGGAACCTCGATGCCGTGCCTGGCCGCGTACTCGATCTCGTCGTCGCGGTTCATGCCCCACTCGCGCACCGGCGCGACGACCTCGAGATCCGGCGCGAGCGCCGCCGCCGTGACGTCGAACCGGACCTGGTCGTTGCCCTTGCCCGTGCAGCCGTGCGCGATCGCGTGGGCGCCCTCCCGGCGCGCGACCTCGACCATCATCGCCGCGATCAGCGGCCGGCCCAGGGCTGTGGCGAGGGGATACTCCTTCTCGTACACGGCCCCGGCCTGGAGCGAGGGCCACACGAACAGCTGCAGGAACGGCAACCGGCCGTCCGCGACGTAGGCCGCCGAGGCGCCGGTCTTGAGCGCGCGGGCCTGGATCGCGTCGAGGTCCTTCTTCTCGCCGAGGTCGACGGTGAACGCGATGACGTCCCAGCCCTGGTCCTTCAGCCAGCGGATCGCCACCGACGTGTCGAGCCCGCCCGAATAGGCGAGCACGAGCTTCTTCTGAGCTTCAAGCACTGGCGAGGAGCTCTTTCAGCGCCCGGGCGGCGCCGGGCTTGCGCAGCACCGCGATGATCGTGTCGTCGCCGGCGACGGTGCCCGCGACCCCGGGGAGGGCCGCCTCGTCGATGCGCCGGGCGACGAGGTTCGCGGTCCCGGGCGGCGTCTTGATCACCGCGACCGGCTCGACGAGCTCGACCGAGAGCACGAGCTCGCTCACCAGGGCCGCCGAGCTGCGGTAGCCGGCGCCCGAGCGGACGAGGCCGAGCTCCTGGATATCGCGCGATATGGTCGCCTGGGTCGCGCGCATCCCCCGGCGCGCAAGCGCGGTGGCGATGTCCTGCTGCGTGTGCACCGACCCGCCGTTGACGAGCTGCAGGATGGCGCTGTGCCGCTGCGCCTTGGTGGCCGTCATCCGGCGACCTTCCTCATCACGCCGTGTGCGCGCTCGAGCTGGTCGGCGGTGATGATGAGCGGCGGCACGAGCCGGACGGTGTGGTCGTCGACGGCGTTGACGATGAGTCCCGCCTCCAGGCACGACTGCTGGAAGGGCTTGGCCTTCGCCTCCTCGAACTGGAACGCCCGCATCAAGCCCAGGCCGCGCGTTTCCGCGGCGCCGAGGTCGCCGATCGCCTGGGCCAGCACCTCCCCCATCTCCGCGGCGTGGCCGACCAGGCCGTCGCGCTCGACGACCTCGAGGACGGTCGACGCCACTGCGCAGGCCAGCGGGTTGCCGCCGAAGGTGGAGCCGTGGTCGCCCGGCTCGAAGACGTCGGCACGCGGATTGGCCAGGCAGGCACCGATGGGCACGCCGCCGCCGAGGCCTTTCGCGAGCGTCATCACGTCCGGGGTGACGCCGCTGTGCTGGTGGGCGAACCAGCGGCCCGTGCGGCCGAGCCCGGTCTGGACCTCGTCGAGGATGAGGAGGAGGTTCTTCTCGTCGCACCAGCGGCGGACGCGCTCGAGGTAGCCGGGCGCGGCGGGCACCACGCCGATCTCACCCATGACCGGCTCGAGCATCACCGCGACCGTGTGTTCGTTCGTCGCCGCCTCGATGGCGCCGGCGTCGTTGAACGGCACGTGCACGAACCCAGGCGGCAGCGGGGTGAACGGATCCGAGTACTTGTGCTGCCCACCGGCGGTGACGGCGGCCAGCGTGCGCCCGTGAAACGAGCCGGTCGTCGTGATCACCTCGAACGCCCCGTCACGGTGGCGCTTGCCCCACTTGCGCGCGAGCTTGATCGCGGCCTCGTTCGCCTCCGCGCCGGAGTTGCAGAAGAACGCGCGGGACGGAAACGAGAGGTCGACCAGCTTGCGGGCCAGCTCGACCTGCGGCTGGGTGAAGTAGAGGTTGCTGGTGTGGATCAGCTCACCCGCCTGCCTCGCGAGCGCCGCGACGACGGCGGGATGCGCGTGACCGAGGAGGTTCACCGCTATGCCGGCGACGAGGTCGAGGTACTCGCGGCCGGTGTCGTCGTAGACGAGACAGCCCTGGCCCCGGACGAGGGTGACCGGCAGGCGGCGGCCGGTCTGCATGAGGTAGCGGTCGGCGAGCTCGGGCGTGCTCATGACGCGCACGTATACCCACCCACTGACCCCCCACCCACCCTCAGGGGGTTCCTTGTTGGTGTGGCGCGCCGAAGGTACGGGCGGCCGGCGACCGTGTCAACCCTGGTCGTGAAGACCGTCACGGCGTGACCATCGTCCCGATGCCGGCCTCCGTGAAAAGCTCCAGCAAAAGCGCGTGCTTGGTACGTCCGTCGACGATGTGCGCCAGCGGCACCCCGTCGAGCGCGCGCAGGCACGCCTGCAGCTTCGGGATCATGCCGCCGGTGACCTCGCCCTTCTCGATCCGCCGCCGCGCGTCGTCCTTCGACAGCACAGCCACGACGTCGCCGTCGTGCCCCTGCACCCCGGGCACGTCCGTCAGCAGGATGACCTTCGCGGCGCCCAGCGCCACCGCGATCTCGGCGGCGACCGTATCGGCGTTGATGTTGTACGCGTGGCCGTCGTACCCCAGCCCGATCGAGGCGATCACCGGGATGTAGCCGCGCCCAAGCAGCGCCGTGATCGGTTCCTTGTTCACCTGCGTCACCCGGCCGACGTAACCCATCGACTCGTCGAGCGGCTCGGCGATGATCGTCGGCCCGTCCTCTCCGCTCATCCCTACGGCCTGGCCGCCGAGACGGTGGATCGTGGCGACGAGGTCGGGGCCGACCTTCCCGGTCAGCACCATCTTCACGACCTCCATCGTCTTGTCGTCGGTGATGCGCAGCCCGTCCCTGAACTCCGCCTTCAGGCCGAGGCGCTCGCTCATGGCGGTGATCTCCGGGCCGCCACCGTGCACGAGCACCGGCTGCATGCCCACGTAGCGGAGCAGGACGACGTCGAGCAGCGTCTCGTCGCGCGCCGAATCGATCGCGTTGCCGCCGACCTTGATGACGACGACCTGGCCGTGGAAGCGCTTGATGTACGGCAGCGCCTCGACCAGCACCTTGGCTCGCTCCTCGACGGTCAGCGTCATGTCGTGTAGTCGGCGTTGATGCGCACGTACTCCTCCGATAGGTCACATCCCCAGGCCTCGGCGCGTCCGTCGCCGAGGCCGAGGGTGGCCGCGATCTCGATTTCCGGCTGCTCGAACGCCCGCCGCACGGCCCCGAGGTCGACGTCGACTCCGGCGCCGCGCTCGAAGACGACCAGTCCGCCGACGGTGAGGTGCAGGCGGTCGAGGGCGAGCTCGGCCCCACTGTAGCCCAGCGCGCAGACGATCCGGCCCCAGTTCGGGTCGCCCCCGTGAACGGCGGTCTTGACCAGGCTCGAGGACGCGACCGCTCGCGCCGCCTCGCGCGCGTCCGCGTCGGAGGCCGCGTCCAGGACCCGGACCGTGATGAGCTTGGTCGCGCCCTCGCCGTCGCGGGCGATCGAGCGCGCCAGCTGCTGAGCCACGCGGAGCAAGCCATCTTCGAGGCGCTCCGCCTCCACGGTCCCCGCCCGGATCGGATCATTGCCGGCCGCGCCGTTGGCCAGGATGAGAAAGCTGTCGTTGGTCGAGCTGTCGCCGTCGACGGTGACCTGGTTGAAGCTGCGGTCGGCGATCGAGCGCACGAGGCTTCCCATCAGCCCCGCCTCGACCGCGGCGTCGGTGGTGATGTACGCCAGCATCGTCGCCATGTTCGGGTGGATCATTCCCGAGCCCTTGCACATGCCGCCGATGCGCACGGTGGCGCCCGCGACGTCGAGCTCGACCGCGGCCGTCTTCGGCACCGTGTCCGTGGTCATGATCGCGCGCGCGGCCGCCTCGCCTGCGTCGGTGCTCAGCCTCCCGCAGGCCTCGGCGATGCCCGGCTTGATGGCGTCCATGGGCAGGAAGCGGCCGATGACCCCGGTCGAGCTCACCAGCACCTGGTCGGGGTCGAGATCGAGGCGGTCCGCCGACAGCTTCGCCATCAGCAGCGCATCGCGAAAGCCCTGCGCGCCGGTGCACGCGTTGGCGTTGCCCGAGTTGATGGTCACGGCCTGCACGCGGTTGCGCTGCAGGTGCAGCTGGTCGATCACCACCGAAGCCGACTTGACCTTGTTCGTCGTGAACACCCCACCGGCATCGCACGGCCGCCCCGAATGGACGACGCAGAGGTCGTCCTTCTGGCCGCTCGGCATGGCCGAGGCACCGGCGGTGAACGCCTTGATGCCGCACGCCGCCGTCCCCGCCCGAAACCCGCGGGCGAAGGTCACGGCCACTGCGACCCACCTTCCAGCGCCGTCGCCGGCTCGAAGCCGAAGGCGAGGTTGAAGCACTCCACCCCCTGCCCCGATGCGCCCTTCATCAGGTTGTCGATCGCCACCGTGACGACAGCCTTCCGGCCCTGCGCCGCGACGTTGATCAGGCACAGGTTGGTGTGGCTCACGAGCTTGGTCGACGGCGTGCGCGCCACGAGCTTGGTGAAGACGGACGCCGAATAGAACTCGGCGTACGCGTCGCTCAGCTCACGCACCGACCCCCTGAGGTCGAAGTAGCAGGTGGCGAGGATCCCGCGGGTCATGGGCACCAGGTGAGGCACGAACGTGATGCGCGGCTCCTCGCGCCCCAGGGCGGTCAGCTCCTGGACGATCTCAGGAACGTGGCGGTGGCCTTCGATCGCGTACGCGGAAAGCGACTCGTTGACCTCGCTGAAGTGCGCGCCCAGGCTCGGCGAGCGGCCGGCGCCGCTGACGCCCGACTTGGCGTCGACCACGATGTCCGACCCGACGAGCGAGGCGGCGACGGCGGGCGCGAGGCCGAGGATCGCCGCGGTCGCGTAGCAGCCGGGGACGGCGATCAGCTCCGCCCCCTCGAGCTCCTTCGCGTGCAGCTCCGGCACGCCGACCACCGCTCTCGCCAGCAGTTCGGGGGCCGGGTGTTCCTGGCGATACCACTTCGGGTAGAGCGAAGCGTCGTGAAGCCGGAAGTCGGCGCTCATGTCGATCACCCGCGCGCCGCCGCCGAGCCACGTCGCCGCGGCGCCCGCGCCTAGGTTGTGGGGCAGGCAGCTGAAGACGGCGTCGAGGCCCGAGGGCAGCTCGGTGGTGAACTCGCCGTCGAGGCCGAGCAGCGGAAAGACCTCGTCGTAGCGCTTACCGGCGTGCGAGCGCGACGTCAGGCCGCACAGTTCGACGTGCGGATGACGCGCGAGGAGGTGAACCGCGGTGATCCCGGCGTAGCCGTTCGCGCCGGCGACGCCCACCCTGAGCCGTTCCGCCATGAACGCATGAGTATACAGTCAATTGCATAATCATTCAGTCGGCCCCATCAGGGCTGTTGAAGAAGCACGACTCCGCTCCGGTGTGACACGCCGGCCCCGCGGGGTGGACGCGCAGCAGCACGCTGTCCAGGTCGCAGTCGAGCCTCACCTCGACCACCTCCATTGTGTTGCCGGACGTCGCCCCCTTCTCCCACAGACCGCGCTCGCGGGAGTGGAACCATGCGCGTCCCGTCTCGCGCGTCTTGCGCCACGCCTCGCCGTCCATGTACGCCAGCATCAGCACCCGGCCGGTGTCCGCGTCCTGCACCACCGCGGGCACGAGCCCCTTCGAGAAGTCGGGCGTCACCGTCTCACCTCCAGGCCCGTCGCGGCGAGCTCGTTCTTCACGCCGCGGATCGACAGCTCGCCGAAGTGAAACACCGACGCGGCCAGCGCCGCCTCGGCGCCGCCGTCGGTGAGCGCCGCGTGCATGTGGCGGGCCGAACCCGCACCGCCGGAGGCGATGACCGGCAGGCGCACGGCGTCGCTGACCGCCCGCGTCAGCGCCACGTCGTAGCCGTCGCGCGTCCCATCGAAGTCCATCGAGGTCAGAAGGATCTCCCCCGCCCCAAGCTTCTCCCCGAGCACCGCCCACTCGACCGCGTCCCGCCCGGTGGCGTTGCGGCCGCCGTGGCTGTAGACCTCCCACCCGCCGCCGTCGGGCCGGCGCCGGGCATCGATGGCAAGGATGATGCACTGCGACCCGAACACCTCGGCGCAGCGGGTGATCAGCTCCGGGTCGTTGAGCGCGGCGGTGTTGATCGAAACCTTGTCGGCGCCATGAGTCAGCAGCTGACCGACGTCCTCGACTCTGCGCACGCCTCCGCCGACGGCGAGCGGGATGAAAACCTGGTCGGCGGTCCGCGCCACCGCGTCGAGAAGAATGCTGCGCGCGTCCGAGGATGCGGTGATGTCGAGAAAGACGATCTCGTCCGCGCCCTCGCGGTCGTAGGCAGCCGCCAGCTCGGCCGGGTCGCCGGCGTCGCGCAGCTCGCGAAAGCGCACGCCCTTGACGACGCGCCCGCCGTCGACGTCGAGGCACGGGATGACGCGCTTGGCCGGGCTCACGATGCGAGCCCGACGAAATTGGCGTACACGCGCAGGCCGTCGGCGCCGGACTTCTCGGGGTGGAACTGAGTGCCCATGACGTTCGCGCTCGCCGCCGCTGCCGCGGGCGACAGGTCGGTGCACGCGATGCCGTCCCCGCATGCCTCGGGCGTGTACGAGTGGACGAAGTAGAAGTAGGTGCCGTCGGCGACGCCCTCGAACAGCGCGGACGGCGCGGTCTGCCTCGTTCGGCACCAGCCGATGACCGGCAGCCGCTCGCTCCCCCGCACCTCGACGACGCGGCCGCTCAGCAGGCCCAGGCCCCCGTGCCGGCCGTGCTCCAGCGATTCGTCGAAGAGGAGCTGGTAGCCGAGGCACACGCCCAGGACCGGCTTGCCGCGACGCGCGAGCTCGACGATGCGCTTGCCGAGCCCCCGCTCCTGCAGCCTGGCGAGCGCGGGAGCGAAGGCCCCGACGCCGGGCAGGACGATGCCGCCGGCCGCCTCGAGCTCATCGGCGTCGGCGGTCAATCGCGCCTTCGCCCCCACGGCGACGAGCGCGCGCTCGACCGAGCGGACGTTGCCCACGCCGTAGTCCACGATCGCGATCAACCCAGCAACCCCTTGGAGGACGGCGTGCCGCGACCGGTGACGCGCATCGCCTCGCGCAGCGCCAGCCCCAGCGCCTTGAAGGTTGCCTCCGCGATGTGGTGGCGGTTGCGGCCGCGGATGACGTCGACGTGGATGGTCGCGCCGAGGTGGATCGAGAAGGCGCGCCAGAACTCCTCGAGCACCTCCGACTCGAGGGTGCCGATCCGGCCCTTCAGCGGCGTGTTGTAGGAGAGGTACGGCCGGCGGCCGAGATCGACGACGACCCGGGCGAGCGATTCGTCGAGCGGCGCGTACGCGGAAGCGAAGCGCGTGATGCCGGCGCGGTCTCCAAGCGCCTGCGAGAGAGACTGGCCCACCACGATTCCGGCGTCCTCGACCAGGTGGTGCGGGTCGACGTGGACGTCGCCCGAACCGCGCAGCGTGAGGTCGAAGCCGCCGTAGCGGGCGAGCTGCTCGAGCATGTGGTCGAGAAACGCCAGCCCGCACCTGATCCGCACCTTGCCGGTGCCCTCGAGCCTGACGCCCGCGGTCAGCTGCGTCTCCTTGCTCTTGCGGGTGACCTCGCCCGTCCTACTCAAGACGCACCTCCACGGCGTGGGCGTGCGCGCCGAGACCCTCGAGCGCGGCGAGGCGCACCGTCGCGTCACGCAGCGAAAGCAGATCGTCGCGGTCCAGGGCAAGCACGCTGGTCCGCTTGAGGAACGTGTGCACGCCGAGCGGCGAGGCGAAGCGCGCCGCCCCCGACGTCGGCAGCGTGTGATTCGGCCCGGCCGTGTAGTCGCCCAGCGGGACGGTGGAGTACGCGCCGACGAAGATCGCGCCCGCGTTGCGCACGCGCGCCGCGAGCTCGCTTGCGTCCTGGGCGACGACGAGCAGGTGCTCGGGCGCGAAGTCGTCGACGATGCGCAGCGCCTCCTCCATGTCCGCGGCCACGACGACGCAGCAGCGGGCCTCGCGGATGACGGCCGCGCGGTCGAGCCCGCGCACGAGATCCGCCAGCTCGTCCTCCACGCGCGAGGCGAGCGCGCCCGAATCGGTGACCAGCACGCCCCACGCCAGCGGGTCGTGCTCGAGCTGCGCGGCCAGGTCGGCGGCGACGAAGTCCGCCCGCGCCGAGCCGTCGGCGAGGACTACGACCTCGGTCGGGCCCGCGATGCCGTCGACGCCGACGTCGCCGAAAACCTCCCGCTTGGCCAGGGTCACGTACACGTTGCCCGGCCCGGCGACGACGTCCACCCGCGGGATCGACTCGGTCCCGTAAGCCATCGCCGCGATCGCCTGCGCGCCGCCGACTCGATACACCGTGTCGACCCCGGCGATGCGGGCCGCGGCGAGGATGGCCGGAGCCACCGAGCCGTCGCGCCGAGGCGGCGTCGCGAGCACGACCTCCTCGACGCCCGCGACGCGCGCGGGGATGGCGGTCATCAGCACCGTCGACGGATAGGAGGCGCGTCCGCCGGGCGCGTAGAGCCCGGCGCGGCGGACGGGTCGGGTCCGCGACTGACAGGCGCCGGAACCGACGACGTCCGCTCCGCGCTGCAGCGCGTGAAAGGCGCGGATCCGCTCCGCCGCAAACTTCAGGGCTTCCTCATCCGCCCGGTCGAGTCGCGCCGAGTCCATATCGGCCTCGAACGACTCGCCGGCCGCCGGAGCCCAGCCGTCGAAGCGCGTTCCCAGCTCGCGCAGCGCGGCGTCACCTTCATTGCGGACGCGCGCGCAGATGTCTGCCACCGCGGCGCGCTCCGAGGCGAGTCCCTCCGGACGCGACCGCTCCCGTATCGCCTCGGCGAACGCGCCGGCGTCGTAT
>CBJLKR010000083.1:0-9488 GCA_966423695.1 uncultured bacterium
GGCGCGCATCGAGTCGGCCAGCGTCGCGGGCCCGACGGACTCGACGACGACGTCGACCCCTCCGCCGCTCGCCTCGCGCACCGCCTTGCCGAAGTCCGCGGAGTCGAACACGGCCTCGGCGCCGATCTCCAGCGCGCGTTTGCGCTTCGCCTCGGAGCGGCTGGTCGCGAACACGTGCGCGCCGAGGTGGCGCGCGATGCGGATCGCCGCCACCGCCACGCCACCGCCGGCGCCGACGACGAGCACCTTCTCGCCCTCGCGCAGGCGCGCCCGCGTGGTCAGCATCCGCCACGCCGTGAGGAAGGTGAGCGGAAAGGCGGCGGCCTCCTCCCACGACATAACCTTCGGCCGCGCGAAGACGTTGCGCGCGTCGACGTGGAAGAGCTCGCACGCCGTGCCGTCGGAGTGCTCGCCGATGACCCCGAACCGCGCACACCGGACGTTTTCGCCGCGCCGGCACCACTCGCACTCCCAGCAGCAGACGACGGGGTAGACGACCACCTCGTCGCCCCGCCTCCACCGGGGCGAGGCCGACGCCTCGACGACGCCGGCGCCGTCGGCGCAGATCACGCGCGGCGGCGTGACCCGCTGGGCCCCGTGCGCCATCCAGAGGTCGAGGTGGTTGATCGAGGCGGCCCGGATCGCGATCGCCACGGCGCCGTCGTCGGGGCTCGTGCGCTCGCGCTCGCGGACTCTGACGCCCGCCGGTCCGATCGGCTCCTCGAACACCGCCGCGCGCCCCTGGCTTCGAATATCCCGCTGCGCGGGCTGCGAAGAGCTCATTTGCGAAACTTAACCAAATCTCCGCCGCCTCGTTCGGGGCCGGCGCCTACCGTGGGCAACCTCTTCCACAAGGCCATGCGGGTAGTCATCACGCTTCTCACCCTCGGACTGTTTGCTTTGTCTGCGCTGCCGGCGCAGGCCTCGACTGCGCTGCCGCCCGGCCACCAGCAGGGCAAGTACACGCGCTGGGCGTACCCGAGCCAGATGTCATACGGGCCGCTCGAGAACGGCGAGGGCAGCATCGGCGAAGCTCCCGCCGCCGGAGCGTTCCTGACCCTGCCCTTCATGGGTCCCCACTACGTCACGTCGGTGTTCGACCACTGCGGTCCGAACTACAACGTCAGCGGCCGCATCTGCAGGTACGACGGGGTGGTCGCGTCGGCCTCGGTCGGCGGGCCGGACCCGGGTTTCGGCGCCGGCTACGCCCAGACGCCCGGCGGCCACGACTACCTGTACTACTCGGGCCACGACGGCTACGACTACGGCCTGACGTACGAGCCGGTGGCGGCGGCGGCGCCCGGCCGCGTGGTCCTGGCCAACTGGCTCGTGCCGAGCTGCCACACCTGCCTCTCGGGCCAGACCGTCGAGATCGACCACGGCAACGGCCTCATGACGTTCTACGGGCACCTGTCCCACCTCTGGGTGGCGAAGGGGCAGTACGTCGCCCGGGGTCAGGTGATCGGCATCTCCGGTATGAGCGGCACCGCGACCGGCCCGCATCTCCACTTCGGCGTCTATCACATGAACGGCAACGGCCCGGTCGACCCGTATGGCTGGGCCGGCTCGGGGGCCGATCCGTATGCGAAGGATCTCGGCGACCTGTGGCTGGGTGGCTCGCCGCGCTACGCGAACATCACGATGCCGACGGTCTACGTCACGGCGGAGCCGGCCGCGGACGACCCCGCCAACATCCAGGTCTCGTGGTCGAGCCCGGCGACCGCGCGGTTCACCGTCTACTACGTCACCCAGGACGGCACGATGCACGCGTGGCAGTCGACGCAGGGAGGGGCCTCGGCGACCTTCCGCGGCGGTCCCGGCCAGACGTACTGGTTCTGGGCCGAGGCCACGTCGTGGCTGGGATGGACCGAGGGTGGTGGATCGGGCGTCGTCATGGTTCCGAACGTGGGAGAGATCACCGACTAGACTCGACTCTCCAGTGATTGGAGATGCGCTGCGGGGGAAGACCATCCTGGTCACCGGCAGCACCGGGTTCCTCGGCAAGTCGATCGTCGAGAAGTGCCTGCGCTCCATCCCCGACATCGGGCGCATCAATCTCGCGATCCGCTCCAGCGCGCGGCGCCCGGCGAGCGAGCGGCTCGAGCGCGAGGTCTTGTCGAGCCCGGCCTTCAAGCGCCTCAAGGAGGAGCTGGGCGAGGAGCGGTTCGCCAGGCTCGTCGCCGAGAAGCTCGCCGTCGTCGAGATCGACCTCGGCCGGGACGGCCTGGGGCTCTCGGACGACGGCCGCGAGCAGCTGCGCGCGTGTGATGTCGTCATCCACTCCGCCGCGGCGGTCGAGTTCGACAACCCCGCCGACCTCTCGGCGCAGACCAACCTGCTCGGGGCCGCCAGGCTCGTCGAGGCTCTGCGCACGACCGGCGTGCGGCCGCACCTCGTCCACATCTCGACCGCCTACGTGGGCGGGATGCTGCGCGGGCTCGTCCGCGATGAGCCGCCCCTCGATCCCGGCCTTAACTGGCGCCACGAGGCCGAGGTGATGACGACGCTCCGCGCGCCGGTCGAGGAAGAGTCCCGGCGGCCTGAGATCCTGAATGCGCTTCGCCGCGAGGCGCGCTCGCGCGTGGTTCCGGCGGGCACGCCGGCGTTCGCGCGCGCGACCGAACGGCTGCGCGATCGCTGGGTCAAGGAGCGGCTCGTGGAACGCGGACGGGTGCACGCGAACGCCATGGGCTTCTCCGACATCTACTCGTTCACGAAGGCGATGGCCGAGCAGGCCGTGGTCGAGCTCCACGGCGATATCCCGCTGTCGATCGTGCGGCCGTCGATCATCGAGAGCGCGCTGGCCGAGCCGTTCCCCGGCTGGCTCGAAGGCTTCCGGATGGCGGAGCCGATCTTCCTCGCGTTCGGCCGCAACATCCTGCGCGACTTCTCGGGGCTGCCGGACTCGCTGCTAGACATCATTCCCGCCGACCTCGTCGTGAACACGGTGCTCGCCGTCGCCGCCAACCCGCCGCCCGACGCGAAGCCGCGCGTGTACCACGCGGCCTCCGGCTCGCGAAACCCGCTGCGCCTGCGCCGCGTGGCGGAAGAGGCGGAGAAATACTTCACCGCGCATCCTCTGCGCGACCGCTACGGGCAGGCGATCGGCACGCCGTCGTGGACGTTTCCGACCCGGCAGGAGATCGCGACCCAGGCGCGCCTGGCGCTGCGTGCGGTCGAGGCCGCGCAGTGGATCGTCGAGCGGCTTCCGCTGGGCGCGTCGGTGGCGTCGGTCTCGGACGACCTGAACGAGGAACGTGAGCGCCTGGACCGCGGCCTCAACCTGATCCAGCTCTACGGCGTCTACACGGAGGTCGACTGCATCTTCGACACGCGCAACGTGCAGGCGCTGTGGGAGCGCGTGCCCGCGGCCGAGCGCGAGACGTTCCCGTTCGACCCGGCGGGGTACGACTGGACGCATTACTTCCAGGACGTGCACCTCCCGACCGTCGTCCGCATGTCGCGTGCCGAGACGGCGGCGCGACGCGGGAAGCAACCCAGCGGAAGCACCACGCCGCGCGCGGAGGGCAACTCTGTGAGGGCGGCGATGGAGCGGCGGGCGGGACGCTCCGATGTGCTGGCGTTTTTCGACGTCGACGGCACGCTCGTCGAGACGAACGTCGTCGAGTACTTCCTGTGGATGCGCCTGCGGGCGCAGCCGCTGGAGGACTGGCCCGCGTTCATGGCGCGCATGCTGCGGCAGGCGCCACGGTGGCTTTACCTCGAGCGCCGCTCACGGGCCGAGTTCCAGCGCAGCTTCTACCGCGAGTACGACGGCCTCGACCCGGAGGTGATGCGTCGCCTGGGGCGAGAGGCGCTGGACGCGGTCACGCTGAGGCGCATCTATCCCGAGGGGATGCGGCGCATCCGGGAGCACAAGCGCGCGGGGCATCGCGTGCTGCTGCTGACCGGAGCGCTCGACGTCGTGGTCGAGCCGCTGGCGGAGCTGCTCGAGGTGGAGGTGGACTGCGCGCACCTGCTGGTCAAGGACGGGCGGCTGACGGGCGACCTGCAGTCGCCACCGCCCGCGGGCGAGGCGCGTGGCGCGCTGCTCGAGGAGTACGCGGCGAAGAACGGCCTCGTCCTGGCGGACAGCTTCGCGTACGCGGACTCGCTGTCCGACCTGCCGATGATGGAGCTCGTCGGCACGCCCGTCGCGGTCAATCCCGACGCGAGGCTGTCGCAGGTCGCCGGCCAGCGCGGCTGGCGCATCGAGCGGTGGCGGATGGCGCCGGGCAACTGGCGGCTGCCGATGCCGGACCCCCGGTCGCCGGAGTACCGGGAGGCGGTGAGGAGATGAAGGGTTCACGCAAGGCCCCTTCGGCCGGCTTCGCCGGCCAGCTCCCCAAGGGTGGGGAGGAGTTTCCGCTGTGCTAGCGCTTCAGTACGTCCGCTCGATCCCGTCGTTCGCCGTCGTGCGCGCAGCCGGCGGCCGCGCCGATGTGGCCACCTCGTCCTTCTCCATGCTCAAGCTCGGCGATGTCCCGGAACCGCCACGTCCCGCGCGCGACTGGGTGCGCGTGCGGCCGAGCGTCAGCGGCATCTGCGGCTCGGACCTCGCCGCCATCGGCGGCCACATCTCGCTGTACCTCGACCCCCTGACGTCGTATCCGTTCGTCCCCGGCCACGAGGTCGCCGGCGTGCTCGACGACGGCTCGCGCGTGGTCGTCGAGCCGGCGCTCGGTTGCGTCGTGCGCGGCATCGACCCGCCGTGCCCGCGGTGCGCGGAGGGCCGGCCGGGTCTCTGCTACAACGTCACCGAGGGGCCGATCGAGGTCGGTCTCCAGACGGGCTACTGTGCCGACACCGGCGGCGGTTGGGGAGAGGTGCTCGTCGCCCATCCGTCGCAGGTCCACGCCGTGCCCGACACGTTGAGCGACGAGGCGGCTGTCCTCATCGAGCCGCTGGCCTGCTGCATCCACGCTGCTCTGCGGGGCGGCGCGACGAAGGACGATATCGTCGTCGTCTCCGGCGCCGGCACCATCGGCCTGCTCACGGTCGCGGCGGTCAAGCGCTTCACGCCGCCCAAGCGCCTGATCGCCATCGCCAAGCATCCGACGCAGCGTGACCTCGCGCGCCGGCTGGGTGCGGACAAGGTCATCGCTCCTGCGGACGCGTTTCAGCGGCTGCGGTTCGAGACCGGCGCGCGACGACTCGACGGGCTCAATCGCTCGCTGTTGCTGGGGGGCGCCGACGTGACGTTCGAGTGCGTCGGCCGGGCCGATTCGCTGAACGACGCCGTCCGCTTCACGCGCGAGGGTGGCAAGGTGGTCGCCGTCGGCATGCCAGGCGAGGAGAAGGTCGACTGGGCGCCGATCTGGCAGCGCGAGCTGACGGTCATGGGCGCGTACGCGTACGGCACCGAGCCGGCGAAGAAGGGCAGGAAGACGTTCGCACTCGCGCTCGAGGCGGCGCCCGAGCTCGATCTCGCGCGCCTGACGGGCCCGCTGTTCGGCCTCGGGGATTACCGCGACGCGATCGCATACGCGATGAGCGCGGGGCGCCTCGGCGCGGTGAAGGTGGCGTTCGACCTGCGACGATTACGCTGATGCCACGTCCAGGTGCGGTCATAGAAGTCGACCGCAACACGCCTCCTGTGCTCTTCCACTTCGGCGAGGGCATCCGGCTCGAGAAGCTTCCGCTGGGTGCGCGCATCGTCTACCCGCCCGACCCGCTCGAGCCCATCGCGCATCCGGAGCTGGCGATCAAGCGCGCGCTCGCCAGGCCGCTGGAAGACGATCCGCTGCGCTCGCTGCTGCGGCGCGGGCTGAAGCTAACGATCGCCTTCGACGACCTATCGCTGCCGCTGCCTCCGATGGCCGCACCCGACGTGCGCCAGCTCGTCATGGAAGAAGTCATCGACATGGCCGCCGAGGCTGGTGTCGACGATCTGCACATCATCGCCGCGCTGGGCCTGCACAGGCGCATGACCGACGATGAGCTGCGGCACATCGTCGGCGACCGCATCTTCAGCACGTTCCATCCGGACCGGCTCTACCAGCACGATGGCGAGGACCCCGAGAACAACGTCTACGTCGGCAAGACCTCGCAGGGGGAGGAGGTGACGCTGAACCGCCGCGCGGCGGAATCGGATCTCGTCGTCTACGTGAATCTCACCCTGGTCCCGATGGACGGCGGCCACAAGTCGATGGCGACCGGCCTCGCCTCGTACCGCGGCATCCGCGCACACCACAACGTGAAGACGCTGCTGGGCTCGCGTTCTTACATGAACCCGCCGGACTCGGCCCTGCACCACTCGTGCATCCGGCAGGGTCAGCTCATCGAGGACACCGTGCGCGTCTTTCACATCGAGACGACGGTCAACAACCACGCGTTCCCAGCGATCGCGAGCTTCATGCAGAAGCGCGAGACCGACTGGACGGCTCAGGACCAGGCGATGTTCCTGGCCACCAAGCAGATGACCGACATCGCGCCGCCGGCGTTCAAGCGCAACGTCTTCCACGCCATGCGGGCGCCGTACGGCCTGACCGCGGTGCATGCCGGCAGCGTCGACGCGGTGCACGACAAGACGCTCGAGGCTGTCAACCGGCAGATCGCGGTCCGGGTCGAGGGCCAGACCGACATCGTGACCATCGGGGTGCCCTATCTCGGGCCGTACAACGTCAACGCCCCCATGAACCCGGTGCTGGTGCTGTGCATGGGCGCGGGCTACCTGTTCAACTTCTACCGCCACAAGCCGGTGCTGCGCAAAGGCGGCGTCCTGATCCTGACTCACCCCTGCCGCTACGAGTTCGACGCGGTGCAGCACCCGAGCTACATCGACTTCTACGACGAGGTCCTGGCCGACACCAAGGACCCGGTCGAGATCGAACAGAAATACGAGCTCCGGTTCGCCGAGGACCCGTGGTTCCGGCAGCTCTACCGGCGGTCACACGCCTACCACGGCGCCCATCCGTTCTACGCACTGTACTGGGCCGCCCACGCCATGGAGCACGCCGGCGACATCATCATCGTCGGCGGCGACCGCGAAGTAGTGCATCATCTGGGGCTCAAATGCGCGAGCACGCTGGAGGACGCGTTCGAGATGGCGGAGCAGACCGTCGGCCGCTATCCGAGCGTTACTCACCTTCGGACCCCACCGATCATGCTCGCCGAAGTCGAATAACGCTCCGCAGAAAAGGAAGGAAGGAACCATGAACCGCTTGGTCGTCTCCGTTTGCGTCTTGCTCCTGGTCGCGTGCGGCGGCGGCTCCGGGGGCTCGGGCTCCCAGCAGCAGCAGCAGCAGACCTCCGCCGAGAGCGTCGCGTCCAACTCGAGCGACTTCCCCGGCTTGACCAAGTGCTCGGAGAGCGGGTCGTGGGACAACTATCTCAAGGCGGAGCAGGCCAAGAACCCATCCCAGTACACGAGCGACAAGTCGCAGTGGGACAAGCTCAAGGCCGGCGGAGCCGACGACGGCTACGTGGTTGTTTACGCCGACCAGACGTCGAGCTGCGCCAACTTCGGCAGCGATACGCCTAGCGGCAAGGTCGCGAACGTCTACGCCGTACGCTTCAAGGACGAGTCCACGGCCTCGGCCAGCTTCAAGGCGGACTCGAAAGACTTTCACCTGAGCGACAGCGACCTCTCGTCGATCACCGCCGCCGGCGGCAAGGTCCAGCAGGGTGCGGCGACCGGCCTGGGCGCCAACTCCATCGCCGTCGAGCTCTCGCTCGCGGGCACGGCGTTCTACATCGCCTTCTGGCAGAACAAGAACTTCGAGGTGGCGATGATCGTCTACAACGTGGCCGTCACCGACAGCGAAAGCGCCGCGCAAAAGGTCAACGGCCGGATCAAGTAGCGTGTTCATGACTTGGCCTGGTACTCGGAAGGACCGCTGACAAAGGTCGCCGGCGTCGTGGCAAGCGCCGCCGGCGACGTCATGCGCGTCCGCCGCGCCTGGCACTGGAACTCTCCGCGCCCACACACGTGGCCCGAGCGCGGCGCGGTCGTGCCTCCGCCGCCGAGCGACCTAGGTTGGGCGCGCGTCGAACCGGTGCGGTCGATCCGCTGGCTCATCCAGCGGGCGCTGCTCCTACCGTTCACGGAGGCGATGGTCCACCCCAAGGTCGAGGGTCGCGAGTGGGTGCGCGAGCTCGAGCGTCCCGTCATCTTCGCCGCCAACCACTCGAGCCACGCCGATACGTCGCTGATCCTCCACTCGCTCACCGACGCCGCGCGTGACCGCACCGTCGTCGCGGCCGCCGCCGACTACTGGTTCAAGCGACCGCTGCTCGGCAACATCGTCAGCCTCTTCCTCAACACCTTCCCGTTTTCGCGCACCGGCGGCGCGCAGGCCCAGCTGCACAGCTCGAGCCAGCTGCTCAAGTCGGGATGGAACCTCGTCCTCTTCCCCGAGGGCAGCCGCTCACCCGACGGCCGCATGCAGGAGTTCAGGCCTGGCGTCGGCTTCCTGGCCAAGGAGACGGGAACGCCGGTGGTGCCGGTGCACATCCAGGGTGCGTACCAGGTGATGCCGCGCCACCAACGCCTGCCCATGCCCGGCAAGGTTCGGGTGCGCATCGGCAAGCCGATGACTCCGGGCAAGCAGGAGGACACGCGGACGTTCACGGCGCGCGTTGAGACGGCGGTGCGCGCGCTGTCCTCGGAAGCGAGGCAACCGGAGATCCAGGGCGACTGGATCGAACGCTGGCGCGCCTCCCGGCCCCGCGACCTCCGCTACGAGCCCGACTGACGGACCTCGAACACCGGGTGGTCCGGCGCAATCCTCCGCAGCTCGGACTCCGGTGACTCGGCGCTGACGCCGTCGAAGAACATCCCGACCTCGAACTTCCAGCGCTTGAGGTAGTCGCGGAGGATCGGAATCTTGGCCTCGTCCGCGACCTCGACGGCCTGAAAAGGCTGCGAGCGGCCTCCCAGCACGAGCAGGCCTTCTTTCGCGACGCGGATGTTGCGCACCCACTGCGTGAGTCCGCGCGGCGCGACCAGGTACTGCTTGCCGTCGTGCGTCAGCAAGTTCACAGGGTGGCTGCGCCACTCCCCGGATTTGCGCCCGCGCACGCGCAGGATGCGCGAGCCCCAGACGCTGACGCCGAGGCGCGTCAGCGCTTGCACGGCCGGATCCACGACGCTGCGCCTGAACCAGTCCGGCTTCTCGTAGTACGACATCGCGCGAACTACGATAGCGAGCGACCTTGACCTACTCGATCGTCGCGCGCGACAAGGAGACCGGCGAGCTCGGCGTGGCGGTGCAGTCGCACTACTTCCAGGTCGGCCCCGTCGTGCCATGGGCGATCGCGGGGGTGGGCGCCGCGACCCGAGAGGGAATTGAGGAATTTGGGAAGCGATGAACTTCAGCATCTCCATTGCCGTGGCCGGGCTCATCGTCGGTTTTGCCGTGGGCGTGACCGGCATGGGCGGCGGCGCGCTCATGACGCCGATCTTGGTGCTCCTGTTCAAGATCCAGCCGCTCGCCGCAGTGTCCAGCGATCTCCGAGCGCGAGGATCGAGTACTCGTAGCCGAACC
>CBJLKR010000084.1:0-9391 GCA_966423695.1 uncultured bacterium
CGCGCGACAGCCTCCGCGACTACGGGACGGACAAGCTCGGACTCGTCTTCAGGGAACCCAAGCCGGTGCCGTAAGTCCCGGTTCGCATCGCCCCGCCACGCGCGGCCCACTGACGATCTGCGGTGATTATCGGCAGCAACTAGGCTTGCCCGGCGCGCCCCCCTATCTGACTAAGCAACGCTGCCCGGTCGAACCTGCCCTCGGCCACGACGCGGTCGTCGAGAAGCAGCACGGGCACGCGCCAGTCGTACAGGTCGTGCAGGCGGTCGTCGACGTCGACGTCGACGAGCTCCGGCTCGTGCCCGAGCGCGCGCACCAGGGCCAGGGCCTCGTCGCAGAGATGGCAGCCCTTGCGGGTGACGAAGACCAGGCTCAAGCGCCGCTACCCGGGCAGCTTGAGCGCCTGCCCAACCTCGATCGCCGGCCCCTGCAAGCCGTTGGCCTGCTCGATGTCGTCCACACGGACGCGCACATCATCCCCCGGATAGTGCTGCGTCGCGATCGACCACAGCGTATCGCCCGGTTGGACCACGACCGTCGTGTAGTGGGCCGGCGCACCGCCGCGTGCGCCGAGAGCGAATGCAGCCCCCAGCAGCCCGACGGCGGCGGCTGCCAACAGAACCTGGCGTGCGCCCTGCGCGCGCCCGGCGAGCCGCCGCCCGGACCGAATGCCGCCGGCACGGGGTGCCCGCCAAGGTCTGATTCCGTGGCCGGTGGCGTACATACGTTCGACATCTTAGTCGAACGCCCGTTTGGTGTCAAGATTAACCGAACAAAGGTTTGCGCTTCGACCTGCGGAGTGCTAAAGTGATCTCAGCGTCCCCCACTACGACTTGGAGATGAACCTAAATTGCCTGAGCAACTGACCGAACGCCAGACCCGGATCCTCGACTACATCCGCTACGTCACCAAGGTCCGCAACTACCCGCCGAGCGTGCGCGAGATCGGCGAGGCCGTCGGGCTCAGCTCCAGCTCGACTGTGCACAACCACCTCAACCAGCTCGAGCGACGGGGCCTGATCAAGCGCGACCCCAGCAAGTCCCGGACCGTCCAGCTCACGGCGGACATCGAGCTCGACCAGGAGCGGCGCAGCGCCGTCTCGGTCCCGATCGTCGGCAACGTCGCCGCGGGCACCCCGATCCTCGCCGAGCAGAACATCGACGACCATCTGCTGCTCTCTTCGGACCTCGCCAAGGACGGTTACTTCCTGCTCCGCGTCCGCGGCGACAGCATGATCAACGCCGGGATCATGGACGGCGATATGGTTCTCGTCCGGCCTCAGCACGAGGCCAGCAACGGCGCCATCGTGGTCGCGCTGGTAGACGGCGACGCGACCGTCAAGCGTTTCGAGCGCGCCAACGGGCACGTCAAGCTGATCGCCGAGAACCCTGCCTACGAGCCGATCGTGACCAGCAACGTCAGCCTCGTCGGGATCGTCCGGGGCGTGATCAGGCTCTTCGGCTAGACCGGCTGCGCGCGGGGCGCAATTCCGGACGGGCGTACTCCTGAAAACGCCCAGCCGCCGAGCGGGGCGCCCAGCCCCACGCCAGGGTGCCGTTCTCGACGTATTCGGTTTTTTCCACGCCACCGATCTTGCGGAGCTCGGCGAGCACGCCCTCGCGGCCGTACGGGACAAGGATCTCGACAGGGACGGCATCGCCGCGGCTCGCCTGATCGAGTGCGCCCATGAGCTGGTCGAGACCGGTGCCCTGGACGGCGGAGATCGGCACGGCGCCGGGGTAGCGCTCGCTCAGAGCGCCGATCACCCGCCGGCGTGACGCCGGCCCCAGGAGATCTACCTTGTTGAGCGCGACGACCCTCGGCTTGGCGGCCGCATCGAGGTCGCCGAGCACGCGGTCGACGGTCTCCGCCTGCTCCTCGACCGCCGGCGAGCTGACGTCAAGGACCTGGACGACCACGTCCGACTCCGTGACCTCTTCCAGCGTGGCGCGAAACGCGGCGACGAGATCGGTCGGCAGCTTCTGGATGAAGCCGACGGTGTCGGTGAGCAGCACCTCGCGCCCCGCGGGCAGCTCGAGCTTGCGCGTCGTAGGGTCGAGCGTTGCGAACAGGCGCTGCTCGGCCCGAACGCCGGCCCCGGTCAGCGCATTCAAGAGCGTCGATTTGCCGGCGTTGGTGTAGCCGACGATGGCGGCCGTCTCGAGCTCGGCCCGGCGCCGCCCGGTGCGCTGCTGGTGCCGCTGGCTGCGGACCTGCTCGATTTCGCGGTCGAGGTCGCGGATGCGCTTGCGGATACGGCGGCGCTCGACCTCGATCTGCTGCTCGCCGAAGCCGCCGCGCGCCCCCACTCCCCCTCGCCGGCCGCCGACCTGGCGGTCGTAGGCGTAGGCGCCGATCAGGCGCGGCAGGAGGTGATGCAGGCGGGCGGCTTCGACCTGGAGGCGACCTTCATGCGTGCGGGCGTGCTGGGCGAAGATCTCGAGGATGATCTCGGTCCGGTCGAGCACGCGCGCCTTCAGCGTCAGCTCGAGGTTGCGCTGCTGGCGAGGGCTCAGGTCCTCGTTGCAGACCACGAGGTCGAACTCCCCCTCGAGCTTCATGTCGCGCAGCGTCTCGACCTTGCCCATGCCGATGAAGTGCGCTGGATCGACGTCGGACCGGCGCTGGACGTCCGAGCCGACGACCTCCATGCCGGCGGTGCGCGCGAGGTCGGCAAGCTCCGTCATCTGCTCGTTCACCGTGCTCGGGGTCGCGCCGGGAAGCAACAGGCCGACGAGGAACGCCCGCTCGCGCGGGGCCTTGGTCGTGATCAGATCCGGAGCTTCCTCATTCGCGCCATCGCTTCCTCGATGCGCGCATCCGGCGCGGTGACGGAAAGCCGGAAGTAGCCTTCACCGTGCGGCCCGAAACCGACGCCGGGCGTGATGTTGACTCCGACCTGGTCGAGAACCTGGCCCGCGAATCCGATCGAGTCGTACCCCTTCGGCACCGGCGCCCACACGTAAAAGGTCGCGCGCGGCGGCTCGATGCTCCAGCCGATGCTGTTGAGCGTGTCGGCAACGAGCCGGTGGCGGCGGGCGTAGACGGTGTTCGCCGCCTTGGTCTCGTCCTCTCCCCCGCTCATCGCCTCGATAGCCGCCCACTGCACGGCCTGAAAGATGCCGGAGTCGATGTTGGTCTTCAGTTGACCGATCAGGTTGACGAGGTCGGCGCGACCGCACACCCAGCCGATGCGCCAGCCGGTCATGTTGTAGGTCTTCGACAGGGAGTGGAACTCGAGCCCCACCTCCTTCGCGCCGGGGATCTCGAACAGCGTCGGGGGCTTGTAGCCGCCGAAGGCGATCTCGGAGTAGGGGGCGTCATGGCACAGGACGATGTCGTGGCGGCGGCAGAACTCGACCGCGCGCTCGAGAAAATCGCGGTCCGCCGCGGTGGGGTTGTTGGGGTAGTTGAGCCACATCAGGCGCGCGCGGCCGGCGACCTCGGCAGGGATGGCTTCGAGGTCGGGCAGCCAGCCGTTCCGCTCGGTCAGCGGCATCGTATACGGCTCGGCGCCGGCCATGATCGCCCCGGTCACGTAGACCGTGTACCCGGGATCGGGCGCCAGCACCACGTCACCTGGGTCGACCAGCGCCAGCGGCACGTGGCTGATGCCGTCCTTCGACCCGAGCGTGGGCAGGATTTCAGTTGCCGGGTCCAGCTCGACCCCCGAGCGGTCGGCGTACCAGCGCGCGATCGCCTCCCGGAGCTCGGCGAGGCCGAAGTAAGAGGGGTAGCGGTGGTTCGCGGGATCGGCGGCGGCCTCCTGCAGCACGCTGACGATGCGCCCCGGCGTCGGCAGGTCGGGATCGCCGATGCCGAGGGAGATCACGTCGACGCCGGCACGCTTCTTCTCCTGGACCTTGCGGTCGATCTCGGCGAAAAGATAGGGCGGTATCCGGCCGAGCCTCTTGGCCCCTGCGAACGTCTTACTCATCCAGGTATTTGAGGATACCCGGCATCGGATCGGGCTCGATCTCGAACCAGCGGACCCGCGGATCGCGTCGCCACCAGCGCAGCTGGCGCCGCGCGTAGCGGCGGTTGGATCTCGCCATCGCCTCGGGAAGCGCCTGAAGCGTGATGTCGCCGCGGATGTGCGCCAGGGCCTCGGCATACCCGATCCCCGTGAGCACTGCGGCCTCGGCGGGAACCCCGGCGTCGAGAGCCGCGCGCGTCTCCTGGATCAGGCCGCGCTCGACCTGCCGGCGGCTGCGCTCGGCCAGGCGACGGTCGATCACGTCGAATGAGGCGGTGAGCCCGATGCGGACTGGCTCCCACGGCGGCGGCTTTCTGGTCCGCATGCGGCGGAGCGGCGGTCCCGCGACGCTGAGGATCTCGATGGCACGGATCATGCGCACGGGAGTCGCCAGATCGATGCCGGGGTCCGGGTCGAGCGCGAGCAGGCGCTCGCGCAGTGCGGGGACGTCGAGGCGCTCGAGCCGTTCGCGCAGCGACCGGTCCGGCGGAATGCCGGTCAGCATGAACCCGTCGCACAGCGCGTCGACGTAGAGCATCGTCCCGCCCTCGACGATCGGTGTGCGCCCGCGCGCGAGGACCTCGTCGATGGCGGCGCGCGCTCCCTCGACGTACTGCGCGGCGTTGAACGTCGTCGCCGGGTCGACGAAGTCGATCATGTGGTAGCGCACCGCGCGCCGCTGCTCGGCACTCGGCTTGTTGGTGGCTATGTCGAGTCGTTCGTAGACCTGCCGCGAGTCGGCGACGACGATCTCGCCCCCGAGGCGCTGCGCGAGCTCGAATGCGAGCTGCGATTTGCCGATGCCCGTCGGGCCCACGATGACCGGGATTCGCGCCCTCACTGTGGTCCCCGGGAAATCACCGCGAAGCGGATGGGGTCAGTAGTTTCGGCGGAAGTGACGGGTGAGCTCCTGCCACTCGACCAGCAGGCGCGTGGGGCGTCCGTGCGGGCACGTGATCGACTCGTCGGCGCTCTCGAGCTCGGCCAACAGCTGACGCTGCTCGGCGACGTCGAGCACATCGCCGAAGCGCACGGCGGAGTGACACGCCAGCGCTGCGGCCGCCTTCTCGATCGCCGCGTCGCCACGTTGTTCAGCCAGCGCCGCCAGCGTCTCCTGGATCGCCGCCGTGGCGCGGCCGGACGGCAGCTCCGCGGGCACGGCCGTGATGCGCAGGCTGCGGGGCCCGAACTCCTCGAACTCGAGACCGAGGTTGGCGAGCTCGACCCGGCGGTCGACGGCGGCCGCGAGGAGAGCAGGGTCGAGGTCGACCGCCTGCGGGATGAGCAAAGGCTGGCTGACGCCCCGGCCCCTGCGCAGGCGCTCGCGCAGGCGGTTGTAGAGGACCCTCTCGTGAGCCGCGTGCTGGTCGACGAGGACGAGGCCGTGGGGACCTTCGGCGACGAGGTATCCCGCGCCCGCCTGCCCGATCGGGCGAAGCACGGCAGTGGCCGCGGCGTGGCCGTTCGTCTCGGGCGGCGCCACCGCGGCGGGGGCCTCGTGCAGCGTGAGCTGCGGGCCGCCGACGTAGGTTTCGATGCGACCGCTCTCGACCGGGCGGTAGCGGAAGGGGTCGCTTCCGTCGAGCGCCGCCCGCACCGCACGCTGCAGCGCACCGAACACCGCACCCTCGTCGCGGAAGCGGACCTCCTTCTTGGCGGGATGGACGTTGACGTCGACCAGCTCAGGGTCGATGCCGATGTCGACCACCGCGATGGGATGGCGGCCGCGCTCGAGCCGGCCCTGGTAGCACTCCTCGAGCGCGTAGACGAGCGACCGCGCAGAGATCGGGCGGCCATTGACCGCGACTACCATCGCGTCGCGGCTGCCGCGACTGAGGCGTGGCTGGCTGACCATGCCCCGCACGTCCAAAGAGTCGCGCGGCGCCCCGATCATCTCCAGCATCTCCTGCGCGACCGGCGCACCGTAGACCGAACCGAGCGCGCGCCGACGGTCACCGTCGCCGGTGCTGCTGACCGCCGCGCGGCTGTCGATCGTCAAGTGGAAGCGCACGTGCGGATGGAGCAGCGCGAATGCCGAGACGACTTCCTTGATCGCCGCGACCTCGGTGGCGTCGCTCTTCAGGAACTTCAATCGCGCGGGGACGTTGGCGAAAAGATCGCGCACCTCGATCGCGACGCCAGGCAGCAGCGGACCGGAGCCCTGCTCCACGACCTCGCCGTGGCGGATGCGCACGGTCGCGCCGGCGCTCGAGCACTCGACGTCGGCGACCGCCGCGATGCTGGCGAGCGCCTCGCCCCGGAAACCGAACCAGCCGATGACCGCGAGATCCGCCAGCGACGTCAGCTTGCTGGTCGTGTGACGAAGGAACGCGAGCGCGAGCTCGTCCGCCGGAATCCCCGCGCCGTCGTCGCTGACGCGGATCGACGTCTTGCCCGCACCGCGCACATCGATGTTGATGCGGCGTGCTCCGGCGTCCAGCGCGTTCTCGATTAGCTCCTTGACCACCGAAGCGGGGCGCTCGACCACCTCGCCGGCCGCGATGGCGTCCGCCACCTCCGGCGGCAGCATTCGGATCACGAGCCGAGCCTCGCCCGAAGCTGATAGAGCTTCTGCAGCGCCTCCAGCGGGCTGAGCGTCGAGGGATCGAGCTCTTCAAGCTCCTTGCGCAGCGCGTCGGGCGCCATCTCCATGGGCAGGCCGAGCTGGACCTCGGGCGGCTCGAGCGGCCGCTGGCGCTCGAGCTCTCCCAGAACGTCGCGCGCGCGAGCGATCACCGCCGGCGGCAGGCCCGCGACCGCGGCGACGTGGATCCCGTACGAGCGGTCGGCGCCGCCGGGGACGACACGGTGCAGGAAGCGCACGGTGTCTCCCTCCTCGAGCACCTCGACACGCTGGTTGCGAACGCGAGGCAGCCGCTCGGCGAGCGCGGTGAGCTCGTGATAGTGGGTCGCGAACAGCGTCCGGCAACCGAGCTTCGGCGAATCGTGGAGGTGCTCGACCACCGCCTGCGCGATGGAGACGCCGTCGTAGGTCGACGTCCCCCTCCCCACCTCGTCCAGGATCACGAGGGACGAGCGCGTCGCGTGGCCCAGGATGTAGGCGGTCTCCGTCATCTCGACCATGAAGGTCGACATCCCGGCAGCGATGTCGTCGTGCGCGCCGACGCGCGTGAAGATGCGGTCCGCAAGGCCGACGACGGCCCGGTCCGCCGGCACGAAGCTGCCGCACTGCGCGAGCAGCACGATGATCGCGGCCTGGCGCAGATACGTCGACTTGCCGGCCATGTTGGGGCCGGTGAGGATGACGATCTGCGCGTCGCCTGGGTCGAGCTCCAGGTCGTTGGCGACGAAAACGCCGGCCGGGAGTCCGTGCTCGACGAGCGGATGCCGGCCGCCCTCGATCCGCAAGCCGAGGGCGGCGTTGACGGCGGGCCGCCGCCATGCGTGCTCGGCCGCGGCCGTGGCGAGGCTCGTCAGCGCGTCCACCATGCCCGCCGCGTGCGCGGTCTCGCGGACGGCCGGTGACGCGCCCGCGACAGCCTCTCCGAGCTGCTGCAGGAGCTCGTGCTCGCGCGCTGCGATGCGCTCCTGGGCGCTGAGCACGATCGCTTCCCTCTCTTTGAGCTCCGGGGTGATGTAGCGCTCGCCACCCGTCAAGGTCTGCTTGCGCGTGTAGTCGTCGGGAAGGCTTGCCGTGTTCGAGTGGCTGACCTCGATGTAGTAGCCGAAAACCTTGTTGAAACCCACCTTGAGGGACTTGATCCCGGTGCGCCGTCGCTCCGCGCCTTCCAGCCTGGCGATCCAGTCGCGAGCGTCCTTCGACGCCTCCAGGATCCCATCCAGATCGCCGTCGAAACCCGGACGGATGACTCCGTCGCGCCCCGCGGGAGGCGGGTCGTCGACGAGCGCGCGCCGCAACGTCTCGGCCAGCTCAGGCGCGCCGCTGACCTCGGCGGTCAGCTCGCGCGTGACCAGCGCCTCGCAAGCGCCGAGGGTGTCTTGCAGCTCCGGAATCGCCTCGAGCGATCGCCTGAGCGCGACCAGCTCGCGCGCGCTCGAGTGGCCGGCGGCGGCGCGGGTGACAAGCCGTTCGAGGTCGCCCACGGGCTTCAGCGCTTCGCGCAGGCGATCGCGAAGGTCGGGCGAGGCGACCAGCTCGTCGACCGCGGCGAGACGGAGCTCGATCGACTCCGCGTCGCGCAGCGGCGCCCCGAGCCAGGCTCGCAGCTGGCGCGCCCCGACGGGCGTGGAAGTGCGGTCTACGAGGCCGACCAGCGCCGGCAGCTCCAGGTTGCGCACCGTCGCCGCGTCGAGCGGCATGGTCGCGTCGGGGGAGTACGTGCGCACCGACAGCGACCCCGGCGAGAGGCGGGCCTGGTTCTGGCGGAGGTAGTCGAGGATCACTCCGGCCGCGCCGACGGCGAGAGGAGCGTCGGCTGCCCCGACCGACGCGGCGTACGCGATGCCCAGCGTGTCCTTCATCCGCTGCTGACCGCGCACGGGGTCGAACCGATACTCCTCAACGGCGGGCGGTGTGAGCAGCTCTGCCGGCGCGAGACGCTCGATCTCCGACTGCAGGCGCTCCCGCGGCAGCTGGCACAGCAGCAGCTCGCCGGTCGACACCTCGCACGCGGCCAAACCGGCTTCAAGGCCCTTCGTCCACGCCGCCACGAGGTAGTTCGGGCGCGACGGCTCGAGGTACGCGTCCTCGACCACGGTGCCCGGCGTGAGCACGCGGGTGACGTCGCGCCGGACGATCTTGCTTTTCCCGGCCGGTTCCACCTGGTCGCAGATCACGACCTTGTGTCCGGCTCGCAGGAGGCGGCCCACGTAGGACTGCCAGGCGTGGTGCGGCACGCCGCACATCGGCGCGCGCCCGGTCTTGCCCAGCGGCCGCGACGTGAGCTGCACGCCCATGATCGGCGCGGCCACCTTGGCATCGTCGAAGAAGATCTCGTAGAAGTCGCCGAGCCGGAAGAGGAGGATCCCGTCGGGGTGCTTCTCCCTCGCCTCCCGGTACTGCCGCATGACCGGGGTGGCAGGCGGGTTCACGCTGCAGGCAGACCCGTGAGCTGGCCTGCGGTCGACTGGATGACCCGTACGTCGACGATGTCGCCCGGCTGGACGTGGCCGGCGCGAAGGACCACCGCGCGCTTCCCCTGGCGGATGCGGCCGAACGGGCGGCCGAGCTCGTCGCGTCCCTCGATCAACACCTCAACGTCGCGGCCGACCCAGCGGGCCGTCTTGCGCGCGGCGATCTCCCGCGACAGGGCAAGCAGATCGTTGAGGCGCCGCAGCTTTTCCTCCTGCGGCACATCGTCTTCCATGCGCGTGGCCGCGAAGGTCTCCGGCCGCGGCGAGTACATCGCGATGTGCACGACGTCGAACTGCATCTCCTCCACGAGCGCGCGCGTGTTCATGTACGCCTGCTCCGACTCGCCGGGGAAGCCGACG
>CBJLKR010000085.1:0-9389 GCA_966423695.1 uncultured bacterium
CGGACCATCAACAACCACGGCCACCACAGCCGCGAAAAGTTCTGCTTTGACTCTCGGGTTCAGTTAGCGACCTGGCTCGCCGCCCGGCGCGCGCCAGGCGGCCTTCCGAAGAATTGAGCACTTGAACTGAGCACCGGCTGAGCCTTCTCCCCGATGTGGGAGCCGGGTTGCGAGCCATAGCCTCGAACGCATCACGCGTAAGGAGGCGCATATGGCGCGATTCATGGTCGAGCGTTCGTTTCCCGACGGGCTCGAGATTCCGCTGACCGACGAAGGGGTGCAGGCCTGCATGTCGGTGGTCGGCACCAACGCCGAGCTCGGCGTCACGTGGGTCCACTCGTACGTCACGGAGGACCACCGAAAGACGTTCTGCGTCTACGACGCCCCGAGCCCGGACGCGATCCGCAAGGCGGCCAAGCTCAACCAGCTCCCGGCCGACCGCATCACGCCGGTGCGGGTCCTCGACCCGTACTTCTACAGGTGAGGCGCCCCGTGCTCGCGCTGGCGGGCGCGATGATCCTGTTGGCGCTGCCTCTCACCGGGGCGGCGAGCGAGGTGCCCAGCGGCGAGCGAGCCCACGGCAACGTCACGATCGAGCCGGCCTATGACGATTACCAGGGCACCTTCGTTTACCTGCAGACCCCCAACCGGCTCGCGCCGCTCAACCCGACGCAGCCGATCAACGGCGTCAACCCGCACGCGGTCGCGCCGCTGTTCCTGGTGGTCTACCCGCCCGGCACCCCGGGCACCTTCAACTGCATGGGCAACCCGGGGAACTGCCCTGACCACGACGCGGCGATCGCCGGCGTGGCGACGGGGCTGATGCCTTCCGTCTACGGTTCAGATCCGAGACTCGTGCCGGGCCACGACCACCTGGTCGGCAACCGGCGCACGGGCGACTTCAACGTCGCCTGGCACGTTTACGTCGAGCTGTTCACCTCCAGCGCGGCTGTCACGCACATCACGACGCTCGGCGAGCTGCAGGCGGCGTGGGCTGTGGGCGGCCTCAAAGAGGTTGACTCAGGCATCACGTTTCTCTGTCCGATCGTGCCGGCGAGCCTGTACGCCAGCGGCACACCGGTCGGCTGATCCTCTCGAGGGTGGGCCGCGCCCACCCTCGTCCTCGCGCCTGACTAAACTGGCCGCGTGCGGGACGGATACGCCACCATCTCCGGTCGAGGCCTCGCGTGGGACTCGGTGCCGATGCGCCTTTTCCAGAAGGCGAAGAAGCTCGGCACATGGGACCCGCAGGCGCTCGACTTCAGCCGCGACGCCGCCGACTGGAAGTCGTTCACCGCCGAGGAGCGCGACTTCCTCCTTCGCACGCTGGCGCTGTTCCAGGCCGGCGAGGAGGGCGTGACCAGCGATCTGCTCCCGCTCATCATGGCCGTCGCCGAGGAGGGCCGGATCGAGGAGGAGATCTACCTCACGTCCTTTCTATGGGAGGAGGCGAAGCACGTCGAGTTCTTCCGCCGCTGGCTCGATGAGGTCGCGCTCGCGCCCCACGACCTCGAGCGCTACCTGACGCCGAGCTACCGCGAGCTGTTCTTCGTCGAGCTCCCCGGCGCTTTGAACGCGCTCAAGACCGACCGCTCGACCGAGGCGCAGATTCGCGCGTCCGTGACCTACAACATGATCATCGAAGGCGTGCTCGCCGAGACCGGCTACCACGGCTTCCGCCAGTCGCTCGAGGCCAACGGCAAGCTTCCGGGCCTGCTCGACGGCATCCGGCTGACGGCGCGCGACGAGAGCCGGCACATCCGCTACGGCGTCTTCCTCCTCGACCGGTTGATCAACGCGTCGCCGAACGGTTGGGAGGTCATGAACGTGCGCATGAACGAGCTCCTCGGCCCGGCGCTTGCCGTCGTGTCGGAGTTCTGGGAGCACTACGACGACGAGCACGGGCCGTTCGGACAGCGCATGACCACGTACATCGACTACGCGAGCACGCAGTTCGACAGGCGGATGCGCGTGCTCGAGCGCGACCGGGGCAAGTCGTTCGACGAGATCGTCAAGTCGTCGATCGCCGACCTCGCCGAAGACGATGAACTGCTGGTCAGAACCCCGGCGGCCAGGTGAACGCGGGCGGCGGTTCGACCGTGGGCGGCGTTATCTCGAGCGTGATCACCTCGTGGTCGTGCAGGACGATGCCCGCGGGGTCACCCGTGTACCTCGCCGGCCCGCCTCCGTTGTCGACGAAGACGACAAGCTTCTGACCGGGTCCCAGCGCTATGTTCGACACGTGGTTGAAGTCGAGGAACTGCTTCTCGCCTGACCACATCGCCCAGACCTGGAAGAAGTCGACGAGGGTGAAGACGCGGTCGTTCGGCGCCTCGATGTGGATGATCCCCGGCTCGCCGGAATGCATGTGCAGCCAGTAGTAGCAGCCGCCGGGACGGCCGACGCCGGTCGGGATGGCCACGGGGTTGCCCGCGTCGAGGATCTGCAGAAACGCGTGGTAGTGGACCTGCGTGTGCTCGAGCTGGTCGCACGGGATCGCGTTGGCGGCCACCACCGGCCCCGGCGTGAGGCTCGCGTTGAGGCGTTGCCACGCCAGGAAGGCGAGCACTGAGACCGTGGCCATGACGACGACGACGGCGCCTGCGATGAGGGCGACGATCGCACCGGTCGACGCGCCGCTCGAGGGCCGGGGCGCCTGCGGCGCCGGCACCGGGCGCCAGGCGGTGCCGTCCCACCACCACTGCCCGTCGGGCGAGTAACGAGGGGATCGAGGGTCCTGGCCCATGGCCGGCCAAGCCTACCCCGGAGGTGGCGGTCCGGTCTTGACCTCGATGACGGCGACGCTCGTCCAGCTGTTGCCGTCGAACTGGAAGCCATAGCAGCCCGGCGCGCTGAACGTGATGCCGCCGCCGGCCATCGCCCAGTACGGCGGCTCGCCGCCCCGCGCGATGCCCCAGGCGGCGTTGCCGAGGTCTTGGCCGAGGTCGGAGACCGTGACCGAGCCGATTCCATCGAGGCGCCTCACCCGCAGCAGGACGGGACCGGTGTACTCGGGCGACGTCAGCACGCCGAGGCCCTGGCTGCCCGCCGAGTACCAATCGAGCTGGCCGGTGAGGTACGCCGGCCACTGGCCATAGCCATAGTCGGGCCCGTTCGAGATCTTGCCGCCGGCGGCTTTGACCTGTCCGTTGATGTGCTGCACGGCCGACACCGGGCACGCGCTGCCCGACGCGATGGTGGGCACCTGCAGCGGGCGCGCGAGCAGTGGCGACCAGTCAACGTTGGGGGTCGGCGAAGGCGACGGGGGTGCGGGAACGGGCGACGCAGCGATCCCGCCGAAGGTGCCCGGCACGCACGGACCCGCCGGCCCGGCCGAGACGAAGGTCTGCCCCCCGGCGCCCACATAGGGAGCGGGCAAGCCCGAGACGGAAAAACTGCGCAGCGAGCCGGAGCTCCACAGCCAGAAGCGCTTGGCGTCGAAGTTGCCCATCCAGAGGCCGTGGGCGTCGAAGTCCGCGCCGGCGGGATCGAAGTCCTTGCCGTCGCCCTGGCTGCCGGCGTAGATGGTCGCCACCACCTCGCCCGACTCGACCATGACGACGCTGTACTTCGCCCCGGGATCGCGCGAGCCAAGGCGGAACACCGCCCGGCCCTGCGCGTCAGAGCCCATGTACGAAGACCCGCCGCTGCCGCCCATGAGCGAAACAGGGATGTTGGTGGGGTTTGCGCTGGCCGGCGCGCGGCTGATGTGGCCGGTGGTCACATCCACCGACCACGTGAGCAGCACTCCGCCGCCGAAGGGCACCGTCGTCGCGATGAGGCCCGAGTCGGTCCACGCGACGACGTCGATGCCGGCGGCGTACGTCCACACGACCCGGTCGCTTTTCGTGGCCCCGTCGACGACGTGCAGTTGCGAGGAGGCGGCGCCCGGCGTCACGTAGGCGTATTGCGTGCCGTTGGGCGCAATCCGTTCAGGGATTGCGGGAAGCCAGCGGTTCAACGCCGCGGAGTAGGTCATGGGCGCATCGCCAGGGTTGTGCGGCAGGTCGTCGACCGTCGCCTTCGGGTCGACGCGGAAGCCGCCGTCGGGGATGTTGACGAACCCGGCGACGGTCTTGATCGAGGTCTCGAGCTCCTCGGTGACGATGACAGGAAGCGCGCACGGAAACGAGTCGGCGCCTGGCGTCGCTGCGGTGGATCCTCCAGGCGCCGGCGCAACGCCGCCCTGGGGGCGCAGCATCACCCGCGTGCCCAGCAGGACAACGATGAGGACGACCGCAAGGGTCGCGGCGAGGAGCGCCGCGAAGCCTGCGTAGGAGCGCGACGCGCCGGCGGCGGGCGGCCGCAGCTGGGGGTCGCGCAGCCGTGGCGGCGCGCCAAGCGCGCCGCGCAGCCGCTCCCGAAACTCGTCCTCACGCATCGGCCAGCTCCTCCGATATCTGCACTCGAAGCCGCGCGAGCGCGCGGTGCACCCGCGCTTTCGCCGCCTTGTCGCTGACTCCGAGCACGCGCCCGACCTCGTCGAACGGCAGGTCGAGGTAGTAGCGGAGCACGATCGCAAGCCTCATCTCCACCGGCAGCCGCGACAGCGTCCGGCGCAGGTCCATCGCTGCCTCGGATACACCTCCGGGAGCTGGATCGGGCTCGGACGTCGCGGCGGCCCTCAGCAGCGACCACCACCGGCTGCGCCGGCGCTGCTTGCACTCGTTCGCGACGATCGTGAGGAACCACGCGCGGGCGTTCGAGCCTTTGCGGAAGCGTGGGAAAGCGCGCCACGCCTTGAACGTCGCGTCCTGCACCGCGTCTTCCGCCTCCTGGGTGTTTTGCAGCATTCCGTAGGCAAGGCGCTGGGCGGCCGGAACCACGGGCAGCACCAGGTCGGCGAAGACGTCGTCCCGGTGAGCCTCGGCGAGCACGTCCTGCGCCGTCACTCCACCTGACTCAATGCGCCGGTTCGGCATTTCGTTGCGCTCTAGCTTGGAAGCATGCCCGAGGGCGACACCATCTGGCGCGCTGCCGAGAGCGTGCGCGCCGCGCTGTAGGGCAGGCCGCTCACACGCGCGCGTCCGGACAACCTTAAGCGCCTCGCCTGCGCGACCGTCGTCGACGTGAAGCCGGTGGGCAAGCACCTCATCATCCGCCTCGACAACGGCCTCGCCGTGCACTCGCACATGCGCATGCAGGGTGCGTGGCACGTGTACAGGCGAGGCGAGCCCTGGCGCCGCCCCGAGCGCCTCGCCAGGGCGCTGCTCGAGACCGACGACGTCGTCGCGGTGTGCTTCTCGGCGCCCGTGGTCGAGCTCATCCGCGACGAAGAGGCCAGCGTCGGCCACCTCGGCCCGGACATCCTGGGTGACGGCTGGAGCGTGGGCGAGGTCGTCGTGAAAGCCAGGCGCCGGGGCGAACGGGCCATCGGAGAGGCGATGCTCGACCAGCGCGTCACCGCCGGCATCGGCAACGTGTACCGATGCGAGGCGCTGTGGCGCGAGCGCATCAACCCGTGGACGCAGATCGGGCAGCTCAGCGACGAGCGGCTGGCGCAGCTCTTCGAGACGGCGCGAGCGGCGATGCTGGCCAACCTCGGCCAGGACTTCAGGCGGCGATTTCCGGGCTACGGCAAGGGCGCCGTCCACGGCCGCGCCGGCCGCCCCTGCCCCCGTTGCGGAACGAGGATCGAACTGAGAGCGCAAGGCGAGCACGCGCGGATGACCTACTGGTGCCCCGCGTGCCAGCCTCCACCCGGACGTTGACGTAGCTGTAATGGCATCCGCCCACGGCATCGCCCGCCGCGCCAAATCGGCCACGAAGCACACCGCCCAGCACCCGGCGCTCGAGCTTCTCGAGCGCGCCGGCTACATCGTTCGTGGCGTCCTGTACGCGGCCATGGGCACTTTCGCGCTGGGCCTCGCGGCGGGCCTCGGCGGTACCGCGACCGACCAGTCCGGGAGCCTGGTCATCCTCTCCGGCGGCCCGGCCGGCAGGGCGATCCTGCTCGCGGTCATCCTCGGCCTCGGCGCCTACGCCCTTTGGGGGTTCGTGCGCGCGATCTTCGACCCTCTCCACCGCGGCAAGGACGCCTCCGGCATCGCCGACAGGCTCGGCTTCGTCTGGAGCGGCATCGCCTACGGCTCGGTCGTGCTGTTCGCCCTCCACCTCTTCATCGGCAGCGCCCCGGGCCCGACTCACGACGGCACGCAGGACACCATCGCGAAGGTCCTCGCGCTTCCGGCCGGGCAGGCGGTGGCCATCGCCATCGGCG
The DNA here is from genome assembly GCA_966423695.1 of uncultured bacterium. Lineage (GTDB taxonomy): Bacteria > Chloroflexota > Dormibacteria > Dormibacterales > Dormibacteraceae > 40CM-4-65-16. Next base: position 6,221 of record CBJLKR010000085.1, read on the forward strand.
TCGTCGCGGTGGGGGTCGGTCTCGGCCAGTTCGTCGAGGCCTACCGCGCGGCGTTCAGGAAGGACCTGAAGCGGACGGAGATGAAGAAGGCCGAGAGGCGGATCGTCGACACACTAGGCCGTCTCGGCATGGTCTCGCGCGGCGTGATCTTCACGCTCATCGGCTGGTTCATCATCCAGGGCGGATTCGCGCACGACCCTTCCAAGGTGCACGGCTATGGCGGCGCCTTCCTGTTCCTCCTGTTCCAGCCGTTCGGTCGCGTTCTGCTGGCCCTGGTCGCGCTGGGGTTCATCGCCCTCGGCTTGCACTCTTTCGCCTGCGCGCGATGGATCCGTCTGCTCGGGAGCGAGCGGTGACCAAGCCGACGCGCGTCCTCGTCGTCAGCCGCAACGCCGGCAGCATGACCGAGGAGGTGGACAGAAAGCTGCGCACGGCGTTCGCCGACCACACGATCGTCGACTTCGACCCGAAGGACGACCTGAGCCGGCATATCTCCGACCGGGCGAAGATCGTCGTCGCCGGCGGCGACGGCACCGTCGAGTTCATCGTCCGGCAATTCGCCGACACGAAACACCCGATCGGCATCATCCCGCTCGGCACGTTCAACAACCTCGCGCGCGCTCTCCGGCTGCCGGCGAAGCTCGCAGGCGCGATCGAGGTCGCGCGAGAGGGTCGCTTGAGCTCGATCACGCTGGGCCGCGTGAACGAGCACATCTTCGTCGAAGCCTGCGCGATCGGGCTCTTCGGCGAGACGATCGTGCTCGGCGACTCCGCCAAGGACAGAGAGTTCGGGAAGCTCGCGACCGGTTTGAAGGAATTCATCGGCGCGCGCCGCTTCAAGTACGAACTGGCCGGCGACATCAACGGCAGCGGCTCGGCGATGTCGCTGGTCTTCTCCAACACGGGCGCGATCGGCAGTCAGATCCGCGTCGCCGACAACACGCCGAAGGACCGCTACCTCGAGTTCTCCGTTCACGTCGGGCGCACGCGCACGGACATCGTGAGCCGCGCCATCAAGTCCGCCGTGCACGTCGACGACGACACGGACCAGGTCTTCCGGTTCAAGCGCCTCGAAGTGACGACGCGGCCGCGAGTGCGGGTCTACGCCGACAACTTCCAGGTCGGCCACACGCCGGCCACCGTGACCGCGGAGGTCAGCGCTCTCAGGGTGATGCTGCCGCGCAAGTGAGCGCCCAACCCAGGCCCCAGAAGGCGGCGGAGGAGGTCCTCGCCGGCGACCCGCGCGCGAGCGCACGGGCGTGGCTGTGGCCCATCGTCGTCGTCGTCGCGATCGCGTTTGCGCTGGACACGTACCTTGTCGCGACGCGCCCGCTGCTGCCGTTCGATATCCCGGTTGCGCAATTCGTGCAGTCGTTCCCGTGGGGGCCGGTCAAGTACGCCTTCGAGGCAATCAACGTCACCGCGGGCATCTGGCAGATCGCCGTCGGCGCACTCGCGATCCTCGGCATGGCGTTGTACGAGCGCCGCGCCGGCTGGCTCATGCTCATCGGCAGCGTCTCGAGCCTCCTCGACAACCTGATCAAGCTGCTCATGGCGCGCCAGCGCCCGAGCGCCGCCCTCGTCCACATCCTCACCCCTGCGCCGGGATACAGCTACCCCAGCGGCCACGCCGTCTTCTTCACGTGGCTCGCGTTCATGTTCGCGTTCGCGTTCGCGCCGCACGTGCGCCCCAGCCGGAGGTGGGCGCTGTGGCTGGGCGCCGCCGTCGTCATCGTCCTCGCCTGCCTCGCCCGCGTCTGGGCGGGCGACCATTGGCCCAGCGATGTCGTCGGCGGCTTCCTGCTCGGGCTCGGCTGGTCGGCCTTCGTCGTCTGGCTGCCGGAGCGCTGGCTTCCCGCGCCGAGCTGGCGCTGGATCAGCCTGCGCGGACGTCGAACCGCTTCGCGAGGTCGGCCGGCAGCGTGAGCGCGGGGTCGAGCTCGCGCAGCAGGCCGCCCTCGTGCAGCGAGCGGACGACGAGGCTCGAGCAGATCTCATGATGCCGTCGCTCCATCCGCACCGGCAGACCGGTGACGAGGTAGATCGAGGCGCCGGCCATGTCGAGGAAGCCGAACGCCTGGCCGATCTGGCTGCGCGCGTAAGCCACCGCCCTCTCGCGTGCGGGGCCGTCGAGCTCCGCCCCGAGGCGCACGAGGTGGTACTCGCCCGCGCGGTACTTGGCGATGGGGCTCCGCACGACGCCCTTGGTCTCGGCCTCGATCACCGTCCTCTCCTCGGCGACGAGCGCGGCGTGGCTCCAGTGCGCGTACACGGCGTCCGCGCCGCGGAACCTGCGCTTCTCGGCGAGGCTGATCAGGGCTGGGATCACGCGCCGGCGGTGGGCGAGGATGAAGTCGCCGGGCACCAGGTCGTGCGCCTCCTCGCCGGGCCCAAACCGCTCGACCTTCGCCATCCCACTTCATTAACGCCCGGATGGTGAGACGCCCGCTCCTCGCCACCGCGATCGTGGCGGGCGTCGCCGCCGCCATCGTCTCGGTCTATGTGGCCGGGCACCACTTCATCCCCCAGGAGGTGCCGGTCGAGGACGCCGTGCAGGCGACCAACTGGGGTCCGCTCGCGCTGACCTTTCCCATCTTCACCTGGATCGGCGACGCCAAGGGATTCGTCATCGAGATCGGGATCTTCGTCGCCGTCCTGGTGCTCAACCGCGGCGCCTGGATCTTCGCCGCCGCGGCAACGCTCACCGGAGGCTGGTACGAGGCCGTCAGCCACCTGATCGTGCGTCCCCGGCCCACGGCGGCTCAGGTCCTGCATGTCTTCGAGACGCCCGGCGCCTCGAGCTACCCCAGCGGGCATTCGATGTTCATCGTCACGTTGACGGTCGTCCTCATGGTCTGCCTCGGCTACCGCTACCTGCCCCGCCGCCTCTACCCCGCCGGCTGGACGCTCGTCGTGCTCATCGTCGCCGCCAACGGCATCGCGCGCATGTACACGGGCGCGCACTGGCCGACGGACGTGCTCGGTGGAGTGCTGATCGCGACGGCGTGGCTGGCCCTGCTGGCTTCGGTCCGCGCCGTGTCCGGCCGGGTCGTCACGCCCAGCCCCGCGCGTCGACCGACTCCGAGCGCATCTCCGACCCGCTAACGACCAGGAGCGCGGGGTAGGGGTTGAACGCCGTGCAGGCGTGCGCGGGGATGACGGGGGATGT
>CBJLKR010000086.1:0-9220 GCA_966423695.1 uncultured bacterium
AGCGGGTGGAGTTCATCCCGCCCGACACACCGGCGGTGACGCGACGGCGGTGGGGCGAATGGAGACGGGCGGCTTAGCGGTACTCGCGCGTTCTCCGCGTTACCGCTATATCAGCAAGCACTCGACGACGCGCGCGTACATTGCCGCGTGGCTGGTGTGGATCATCGGCATCGCCGCCTATCTGATCGTGCGCCGCGAGATGCCAGGCGGCAACCCTCTCGGCAACGACGACCCCAATCTCGCCGCGCTCGTGGTCATCCTCGACGTGCTCATCCTGGTCATGTTCGTGCTGTGGCTCGCCGCCCTGGCGCGGCTGGCGCGACAGCACGACTGGGGCTGGTTCGCAGCGGTCTTGATCCTTCAGCTGGTCGGGCTGGGGATCATCGGGATGGTGGCCTACGCGATCGCGGGCCCGATCGACGTGGACCTGACCAAGCCGGGGATCACCTAGCCGGCGCGGAAGCGGCGGCGAGGACCTCCTCGAGGACCATGTCGACGCCGCGCTCGAGCTCCTCGTCGGTCACGCACCAGTGCGGCGACAGCCGGACGCGCCCGGGGCGCGAGTCGACGATGACGCCGCGGGCGTGGAGACGGGCCTCGACCTCTTCCGGCCGGCTGCAGTCGAGCGTGACGATGCCGCACCGGCGGCCGCGCTCGCGAGGAGTGAATGTGCGGACGCCGGCCGACTCGCAGCGCTCGAGGATCCTGTCGGTCTGATCGCGCAGGCGCTCCTGGATGTTCTCGACGCCAACCTCGAGAACCGTTTCGAGGCCGGCCAGCCCCGCGTAGTTGCAGGCGATCGCCCAGGTCCCGGTCTCGAGGCGGCGGGCGTCGTCGGCGAAGGTGAGCTCCTGGAGGGTGAACGAGAAGGGGTCGCGGGTAGCGAACCAGCCCGTGCCCTGGGGCCGGACCTGGGGAATGAGCGAGGGCCGCACATAAAGGAAAGCGTTGCCCGGACCGCCGCTGACCCACTTGAGGCAGCCGCCGACGAAGGCGTCGCAGTCCATGGCCTGCACGTCGATCGGGACGCAGCCGCACGTCTGGTAGCCGTCGATGAGGCACAGCGCGCCGGCGGCGTGCGCGGCGTCGGCGACGGCCCTGACGTCCTGCAGATAGCCGGTCGTGTAGAAGAGATGGGTCGTCGCCACCAGCGCCGTCCGGGAGTCGATGCGCTGGGCGAAGGCGGCGGGCGGGATGGTCATCCCGTCCTCCGAGGGCACGAACTCGACTTCGACCCCCGGGCGGGAGAGCCACTGGTGGCCGATGGTCGGGAAGTCGAGCTCGCCGATCAGGACCTTGTTCCGCCCCGGCGGCAGCGGTAGGCCGGACGCGAGCGTCGTCAGCGCGACGGAGACAGAGGGCGCGATGGCGGTCGAACCGGCGGGGGCGTGCAGGAGCTCTCCCACCCTGGAGCGGAAGCGCTCGAGCAGCGGCAGCCAGGTGGTGAACCAGGCGGGCGTGCCCTGGGCGTCCCAGTCGGCCGCGTACTGGTGCAGGGCGGCCATGCCCCGCCGGGGCAGCGGCCCGAGCGAGCAGGCGTTGAGGTAGATGCACCGCTCGAGGAGCGGGAACTCTTCACGCCATCTTCTCCAGTCGACCATCGGGTGGTATAGTGCCCCCAAATTACTGGGCGGACGCCTGGCGTCCTCGCCTGTTTAAGCGCCCCTGCCCAGGGGTAAATTGTCGTACACTTGCCGTTTGTGCACGTCCCGGCCGCTCACGAAGCCCATTAGCTGAGCGCGCCCTTTTTCCTGGAGGGAGAACCGAATTGATCTCAGAGATGAGAGCCCCCGCGCGCCTCAGCTACGGCCGCATCCCGAACCTGGTCGAGCTGAAAGACCTCATCGCCACGCAGCTGGAGTCGTTCCACTGGTTCAAGACCGACGGTCTGCGGGAGCTGTTCGACGAGATCAACCCGATCACCGACTACACAGGCAAGAACTTCGAGCTCAAGTTCCTCGACTACGAGTTCGGCCAGCCGAAGTTCAGCGTCGAGGAGTGCCGCAACCGGGACATGACCTACGCGGCGCCGCTCCGGATCCGCACCCGCCTGACGATCAAGGAGACGGGGGAGATCAAGGAGAGCGAGGTCTACATGGGCGACTTCGCGATGATGACCGACGAGGGGACGTTCATCGTCAACGGCACCGAGCGGGTGGTCGTCTCCCAGCTGGTCCGCTCACCCGGGGTGTACTTCACCGCCGGCGAGGACCCGGCCACCGGCCGCAAGCTCTTCGGCGCCAAGCTCATCCCGAACCGCGGCGCGTGGCTGGAGATCGAGACGTCGGCCAAGGACCTGCTGACGGTCAAGATCGACCGCAAGCGCAAGGTGCCTGTCACCGTCCTGCTCAAGGCGCTCGAGCTGCCCCAGATGAAGGGCACCGAGAACGACCGCGAGGCGCAGAAGCGCGCCCTGGCCGAGCTGTTCGGCGACGTCGACAACAACCCCGAGCACCGCTACCTCGAGACGACGCTCGACAAGGACACGACGACGAAGACCGAGGACGCGCTCCTCGAGCTCTACCGCCGCGTCCGCCCGGGCGACCCGCCGTCCGTCGACAACGCCCGCAACCTGCTGCAGTCGCTGTTCTTCAACCCGCGCCGGTTCGACCTCGGCCGCGTCGGCCGCTACAAGGTCGACAAGCGCCTGGGCCGCGACGAGGAGGACATCCTGGAGCGCGTGCGCAACCGCGAGCTGCGCATCCTCGAGAAGGGCGACTTCATCGCGTTCATCCGCAAGCTGATCGAGCTGAACAACGCGCCTCGCGAGAAGCAGATCCCGGACGACATCGACCACCTCGGCAACCGCCGCGTGCGCGCGGTCGGCGAGCTGCTGCAGAACCAGTTCCGCATGGGCCTGATCCGCATGGAGCGGATCATCAAGGAGCGCATGACGATCAGTGACCCGCACACGGTCACGTCGGCGTCGCTCATCAACGCCCGGCCGGTGGTCGCCGCCATCAAGGAGTTCTTCGGCTCGAGCCAGCTGTCCCAGTTCATGGACCAGCACAACCCGCTGTCCGAGCTGACGAACAAGCGCCGCCTCTCGGCGCTGGGCCCGGGCGGCCTGTCCCGCGAGCGCGCCGGGTTCGACGTCCGCGACGTGCACCACAGCCACTACGGCCGCATCTGCCCGATCGAGACGCCGGAAGGTCCGAACATCGGCCTCATCGGCAACCTCGCGACGTACGCGAAGGTCAACGAGTTCGGCTTCATCGAGACGCCGTTCCGCCGCGTCTACAACCGGGTCGTGCTGAACGAGGCGGTGGCGCCGAAGCTCGCCGGCCGCAAGCTTCGCCGCGCGGCGGTCGACAACAAGGGCGGCGAGGTGATGGCGGCGGGCGAGACGCTGGACGTCAAGGCGGTCCAGCGCCTGCTCAAGTCCCACGTCACGTCGGTCGACATCGTGCCCGGGGTCTCGTACTAGGTCGAGTACCTGTCCGCCGACGAGGAGGACATGTACGGCATCGCGCAGGCCAACGCCGCCCTGACTCCGGAAGGCGCGTTCGTGGACGCGCGCGTGCCCGCCCGGGCACGGGGCGACTTCAAGATCGAAGACGTCGCCAACATCCAGTTCATGGACGTCTCGCCGAAGCAGATCGTGTCCATCGCCACCGCGCTGATCCCGTTCCTGGAGCACGACGACGCGGGCCGCGCCCTGATGGGCGCCAACATGCAGCGCCAGGCGGTGCCTCTGCTCGTCACCGAGTCGCCCCTGGTCGGCACCGGGGTCGAGTACTACGCGGCCAAGGACTCGGGCGAGATGATCGTCGCCGACGTCGCCGGCACGGTCGTCGACGTCGCGCAGCCGATGGAGGTCAACAGCGTCCACGCGACGCCGGTCTTCGAGATCGTCCTCAAGCCGGACGGCGGCGCGCCGGAGAAGCACTACCCGCTGCAGAAGTTCGCCCGCTCGAACCAGGGCACGTGCCTCAACCACCGGGCGATCGTCAAGCCCGGGCAGCACGTCGAGGTGGGGGACATCCTCGCCGACGGGCCCGCGATCGACAACGGCGAGATGGCCCTCGGGCGCAACCTCCTCGTCGCCTTCATGCCTTGGGAGGGCTACAACTTCGAGGACGCGATCCTGCTCAGCGAGCGCGTCGTGAAGGAGGACCTGTACACCTCGATCCACATCGAGGAGTACGAGTCCGAGGCCCGCGAGACCAAGCTCGGTCCCGAAGAGATCACGCGCGATATCCCGAACGTCGCCGACGACGCGCTGCGCAACCTCGACGAGCGCGGCATCGTGTACATCGGCGCCGAGGTCCAGCAGGGCGACATCCTGGTCGGCAAGATCACGCCGAAGGGCGAGACCGAGCTTTCGGCCGAGGAGCGCCTCCTGCGCGCGATCTTCGGTGAGAAGGCGCGCGAGGTGCGTGACTCGTCGCTGCGCGTGCCCCACGGCGAGCGCGGCATCGTGGTCGACGTCAAGGTCTTCAGCCGCGAGAACAAGGACGAGCTCGGCCCGGGCATCAACGAGATGGTCCGGGTCTACATCGCCCAGAAGCGCAAGATCTCGGCCGGCGACAAGATGGCGGGCCGCCACGGCAACAAGGGCGTCGTCGCCCGGATCATGCCCATGGAGGATATGCCGTACCTGCCCGACGGCACCCCGGTCGACATCGTGCTCAACCCGCTGGGCGTGCCGAGCCGCATGAACCTCGGCCAGGTGCTCGAGACGCACCTCGGCTGGGTCGCGGCCGCGATCGGCCAGAAGATCGCCACCCCCGTCTTCGACGGAGCGCCGATGCAGACCATCGTCGACGAGCTGAGGAAGGCCGGCCTGCCGACCGACGGCAAGGTCAGGCTTCGCGACGGGCGCACCGGCGAGGAGTTCGACGAGCCGGTCACCGTCGGCCAGATCTACATGCTCAAGCTGGCCCACCTGGTCGAGGACAAGATCCACGCCCGGTCGACCGGTCCGTACAGCCTGGTCACCCAGCAGCCGCTGGGCGGCAAGGCGCAGTTCGGCGGCCAGCGGTTTGGCGAGATGGAGGTGTGGGCGCTCGAGGCGTACGGCGCCGCGCACGTCCTGCAGGAGATCCTGACCGTGAAGTCGGACGATATCGTCGGCCGCGTCAAGGCCTACGAGGCGATCGTCAAGGGCGACAACACGCTCGAGGCGGGCATCCCGGAGTCGTTCCGGGTGCTGGTCAAGGAGCTCGAGGGCCTCGCGCTGGGCGTCGAGATCCTGAGCGAGGACGAGCGCCAGATCGTCCTTTCAGAGGAGGACATCCCGGAGATTCCGCTCGACCTTGGGATCAGTCTCGAGCGCGAGGAGCTCGGCGAGGACTCTGCCGAGTAGACAGGCCGTATAGACAGCGAGTAGACAGGCCCACATAGATAAAGGAAGAAGAGGAAAAGGTTGCTGAAGCTAGAGAATTTCGACGCGCTGAAGCTGTCGCTGGCGTCGCCCGACACGATCATGTCCTGGTCGCACGGCGAGGTCACGAAGCCCGAGACGATCAACTACCGCACGCTCCGTCCCGAGCGCGACGGTCTGTTCTGCGAGCGCATCTTCGGTCCGACGCGGGACTGGGAGTGTCACTGCGGCAAGTACAAGCGCTACCGCTACAAGGGCATCATCTGCGACAAGTGCGGCGTCGAGGTGACGCGGTCCAAGGTGCGCCGCGAGCGCATGGGCCACATCAAGCTCGCGTCCCCGGTCAGCCACGTCTGGTACTTCAAGGGCATCCCGAGCCGCATGGGCCTGCTGCTCGATATGTCCCCGCGCAACCTCGAGAAGATCCTCTACTTCGCCAACTACATCGTCACCGACGTCCACGAGGAGGTGCGGCAGGACCTGCTCGCGGTCCTCAACATGGACAAGGACGACCGCGCGGTCAGGCTTCGCGCCGACGTCGAGGCGAAGGCGCGTGAGATCCGCCAGGAGCACGACGCCAAGACCAAGAAGCTGAAGGGCGAGGTCGAGGCCGAGGTCTCGCGGCTCGAGGAGCAGCTGCAGGAGGCGGTCGACGAGCTGACGAGCCAGGGCAAGAAAGCCACCGAGCACATCAAGGCCGGCATCGGCACGAAGTCGCGCCGGCAGATGACGGTCGGCCTCAACGGAGACGAGGAGATCGTGATCGAGAAGGGCGATCTCATGTCGCGCGAGATGTCGCGCAGCGTGCTCGCCAAGGTCCAGGAGAAGATCGAGAAGCTCGAGGCCAACACCAAGGCCGCGCAGAAGCGCGCCAAGGAGCGGCTCGACGCGGACAAGAAGGCGCTCGAAGCGCAGATCGAAGCGTCGACCAAGACCGAGCGCGAAGAGATCCAGGGCCAGCTCGAGGCGCTGGAGCAGGAGATCGAGGCCACCCGCACCGACCTCGAGGCCCTGCACCCCAAGCAGATCCTGACCGACACCCAGTACCGCGACTTCCAGGAGCGGTTCGGTCGCGCCTTCCGCGCCGGCATCGGCGCCGAGGCGATCCGCGACCTGCTCTCGCGCATCGACCTGAACGCCGAGATGTACCGCCTGCGCGAGGAGTCCCGCTCGTCGAGCGGCCAGCGCAAGCAGAAGGCGATCAAGCGCCTGAAGGTGGTCGAGGACTTCCGCAAGTCGAACTCGAGCCCCACGTGGATGGTGCTCGAAGTCCTGCCGGTCATTCCGCCGGAGCTGCGCCCCATGGTCCAGCTGGACGGCGGCCGCTTCGCGACCTCTGACCTGAACGACCTCTACCGCCGTGTGATCAACCGCAACAACCGCCTGAAGAGGCTGCTCGAGCTCGGCGCGCCCGAGATCATCGTCCGGAACGAGAAGCGCATGCTCCAGGAGGCCGTCGACGCGCTGATCGACAACGGCCGCCGCGGCCGCGCCATCACCGGCACGGGCAACCGCAAGCTCAAGTCCCTCTCGGACATGCTCAAAGGCAAGCAGGGCCGGTTCCGCCAGAACCTGCTCGGCAAGCGCGTGGACTACTCGGGCCGCTCCGTCATCGTCGTCGGCCCCGAGCTCAAGCTGCACGAGTGCGGCCTGCCCAAGAAGATGGCGCTCGAGCTGTTCAAGCCGTTCGTCATGCGCGAGCTCGTCAACAAGGGCTACACGACCAACATCAAGTCGGCCAAGCGCATGGTCGAGCGCAGCCGGACCGAGGTCTGGGACGTGCTCGACGAGGTCATCCGCGACCACCCCGTGCTGCTGAACCGCGCCCCGACCCTGCACCGCCTGGGCATCCAGGCGTTCATGCCGGTTCTCGTCGAGGGCTCGGCCATCCAGATCCACCCGCTCGTGTGCGCCGCTTTCAACGCGGACTTCGACGGCGACCAGATGGCCGTGCACGTGCCGCTGTTCAGCGGCGCGATCGCCGAGGCGAAGAACCTGATGATGTCGTCGCAGAACATCCTGTCCGCGGCGGACGGCCACCCGGTGGTGGCGCCGACCCAGGACGTCGTGCTCGGCTGCTACTGGCTGACCGCGACGAGGACGGAAAAGCCCGACGACGCCGCCAAGCTGCGCCTGTTCAGCTCTCAGAACGAGGTCCTGCTCGCGCTGGAGAGCAAGGTCGTGAAGCTGCAGGAGTGGATCCGCGTCCGCGTGGGGGAGGAGACGATCGTCACCACCCCGGGCCGCGTGGTCTTCAACCAGCCTCTCCCGGTCGGCCGCAAGCCGATCGACGAGGAGCGCATGGAGCCCCTGCCTTTCCAGAACGCGCACTTCGACCGCAAGCTGCTCCGTGTGCTGGTGGCGGAGCTGTACCGCCTGTACGGCAGCGACGTCACTTCGAGCGTGGTCAACGACATCAAGCGGCTGGGCTTCCGCTACGCGACCCAGGCCGGGATCACGGTGTCCGCCATGGACATCCCGCACCCCGACGAGAAGTGGCAGATCATCCGCGACACCGAGAAGGAAGTGGCGGACGTCGAGCGCATGTACCGCCGCGGTGTCATGACCGAGGACGAGCGCTACCGCAAGGTCATCGAGCTCTGGCAGCGCGCCTACGAGGCGGTCGGCGGCCAGACGGAGAAGAGCTTCGACAAGTTCAGCCCGATCTGGATGATGATGAGCTCCGGCGCTCGCGGCAACATCCAGCAGCTGCGGCAGCTGGCAGGCATGCGCGGCCTGATGGCCGACCCGACGGGCCGGATCATCGACCTGCCCATCATGGCGAACTTCACCGAGGGCCTGACCGTGCTCGAGTACTTCATCTCCACGCACGGCACGCGCAAGGGTCTCGCCGACACCGCCCTCCGCACCGCCGACTCCGGTTACCTGACGCGGCGCCTCGTCGACGTCGCCCAGGACGTGATCGTGCGCGAGGAGGACTGCGGCACCACGAACGGAATCTGGATCCGCGACATCACGCCCGAGCGGGCGAAGAACGAGCCGATCCTCGAGAAGATCGCGGGCCGGGTCGCCGCAGAGGACGTCTCCCTCAACGGCAAGGTGCTCGTGCCGGCCGGCCAGTCGATCGCCGACGAGGCCGCGCGGGCGATCATCGCGGCGGGCGTGTCCGTGAAGGTGCGCTCGATCCTAGTGTGCGAGGCGCGCGAGGGCGTGTGCCGCACGTGCTACGGCCGCAACCTGGCGACGGGCAAGATCGTCGAGATCGGCGAGGCGGTGGGCGTCATCGCCGCGCAGTCGATCGGTGAGCCGGGTACCCAGCTGACGATGCGTACGTTCCACACCGGCGGCGTCGCGGGCGTGGACATCACCCAGGGTCTTCCCCGCGTGGAGGAGCTGTTCGAGGCTCGCATCCCGAAGGGCAAGGCGATCATCTCCGAGATCGACGGCGAGCTCGAGATCATCCGCCAGGAGGGCGCGCGCAAGGTGCGCGTGACGTCCAAGGAGGAGTTCGAGGTCAGCTACCCGATCGAGACCAAGATGGAGGCGCTGGTCAAGTCCGGCGACGACGTCATGGAAGGCCAGGAGCTGGCCCGCGACTCGAAGAACAACGGCGTGCGCACGCGCCACGCCGGCAAGGTCGTGGTCGCGCCCAAGGAGATCACGGTCCGGACGGTGGACGAGGAGGTGCGCGAGTACGCGATCCCGCACCAGGTCCGCATCCGGCCGGAGCTGGACCGCCGCGACAGCCAGAGGGTCACCATCAAGGCGGGCCAGCAGATCACCGAAGGGTCGATCTCACCGCAGGAGCTGCTGCACATCCTCGGCAAGGAGGCCGTGCAGACCTTCCTCGTGGACGAGGTCCAGAAGGTCTACCGGTCCCAGGGTGTCGACATCAACGACAAGCACATCGAGGTGATCGTCCGGCAGATGATG
>CBJLKR010000087.1:0-9174 GCA_966423695.1 uncultured bacterium
AAGCGACTGCGCCGCGAGGCCGGCGCCGAGCGTAGGGGCCGCCATAGAGGCCGGGGCCGCGGTCTCGGGCACGCGGGCAGGCTCGCCCAGCGGCTGGAGGTCGAGGCCAAAGGACTGCTCGAGCGCCAGCGCAAGCTCAAGGTGTCGCGCTCGCCGCGCTCCGGCGAGCTCCTGCAGCGGTACGGCGAGATCCGAAGCCTGCGGCAGGAGCTGGACAGGGGCCGGCGCGAGGCTACGGTGCAGATGGACGAGTACCCGCGCAAGCTGCGCCGGCTCGCCGCCATCCTCTCGGAGGCCGGCTTCCTCACGGGCGACAAGCCCACCGACAAAGGCCTTTTCGCCGCCCGGGTGTACGGCGAGAACACCATCCTCGTCGCCGAGGCGACTTCGCTGGGCTGGTTCGAGGGGCTCACCCCCGAGGAGCTGTGCGCGGTCATGGTGATGCTCGCTGCGGAGGATCGGGAGCGGCGGGGAGACCGCGGGCAGCAGCGTTCGCCGCGCCGCTACCCGACGCCGGCCATCGCCCAGACCGCTCGCCTGGTCCGCTCGCTGTACTTCCGGTTCGCGGACATGGAGAGGGACCTCGACGAGCCGAACCTGCGCGCCCCGTCGCACGACTACATCGACTTCGCCTACCGCTGGGCCTCGGGGGAGGCGCTGGACAAGATCCCTCTTCCGGCCAACGTCGACATCGGCGACGCGATCAAGGCGATGAAGGCGCTGTACTCCCTGCTGCGCCAGCTCGAGTTCGCCACGCGCCACGCGAAGTCGCCGGTCGCCGAGACGGTGACGAAGGCCGTCGCCCTCATGGAGCGCGACGTGATCAAGCGGACGTACTAGGCGCCCCCGCCCCAGCTCCTATTTCGTCGACCAGCCGCCGCGTGACCGGTACGTCGACCCCCGCCTTCGCCGCCCGCCGCAGCAACGCCGCGCCGAGTGCGTCCAGCTCGATGGGCCGGCCCGCGGCCCGGTCTTTCTGCATCGACGTCTCCATCGTCTCGGGCACCGCGTCGACGAACCGGATCGTCCGCGACGAGTCGATGTCCACGCCCTCGGCCGCGGCCACCGCCGCGAACTCGCGCAGCAGCGCCTCCATCTCCGGACGCCGCCGCGTCCGGACCTGGCCCGCGTTCGCGCCGGCGTGGGTCGTCAGCAACGCCATCGGCGCGAGAACGGCGAACTTTTCCCAGAGCATCGCGTGCTCGTCCTCACGCACCCGGACGTCGATCCCGGTCGCGGCCAGGTGCTCGGCAAGTTTCGCGGCCGCCGGCCCGATGTCGATCGCGGCGAACGGGCTCGTGTGGCGGATGACGCCCGCCTCGACCTTCGTCGTCTCGACACGGATGGTCGCGGGCACCACCCTGCGGGCACCGTAGCGCCCGCGCAGGCCGTCGACGTGGTCGAGGCCGTTGAGGAACGGCACGACGAGCGCATCGCCCACCGCTCCCGGGGGGACGCGCTCCAGCGCCTCGTCCATGTGGGTTGCCTTGACCGTGACGAGGACCGCGTCGACCGGCTGCTCCAGCCGATCCGCCGTGCGCACGTCGACGGTGAAATCGCCGAACCGACCGCTCTCGAGCCGCAGCCCACCGGCCGTCAGGGCGCGCGCCGTCCGCTCGCCGGCCAGGACAACGACGTCGTCGCCTCCCCGCGCGAGCAGCGCGGCGAGGAGGCCGCCCACGCCACCCGGCCCGAGGACGGCGAAGCGCAGGTGCTCGGCGGCCATCGAAGGGCCATGTTAGGCGGCGCTTAGACTGGGCTCGTGGCCCGCAAGCGACGCGTCCTTGTCACCGGCGTAGCTCGTTGGTGGGGCGCGCTGCTCGTCCAGCGGCTGGTCGAGGACCCGGACGTGGCCGAGGTCATCGGCATCGACATCCGTGAGCCACGCCACGACCTCGGTCGCGCCGACTACCTGAAGCTCGACATCCGCCATTCCCTCGTCGGCAAGCTCGTGCGCGCGGTCGGCATCGACACCGTGGTGCACACGCTCACGCGCATCGACTCGTTCGACATGGACCCCGCGCGCGCACACGAGATGAATGTCATCGGCACCCTCAACCTCCTCGCCGGCTGCGCGGGCGCGGGCAGCCCAGTCCGCCGTTTCGTGCTGAAGTCTTCGGGCCACGTCTACGGCTCGCGGTTCGACCTGCCGACCGGCCTCCGCGAAGACCATCGCCTCGATACCAACTCGCGCCACCAGTTCGTCCGCGACATCGTCGAGGTCGAGTCGTACGTCAGCGACTTCGCGGTCCGCAACCCCAACATCACGATCCTCAGGCTTCGGTTCAGCAACAGCCTCAATCCCAACGAGCCACAGCCCCTTGCCCGCTACCTCGACCTGGAGGTCGTGCCCACCGTCATGGGCTACGACCCGCCCATCCAGCTGATCCATCGCGACGACTGCGTCGAGGCGATGTACATCGCGACCAAGCGCGGTCCCGCGGGCGCGTACAACATCGCGGCCGCCGGCAACGAGCCCCTGTCCAGCCTTCTCGACTTTGCCGGCAAGCTGCACGCGCCGATACTTCCTCCGGTGGGCCTCGGCATCGCCTCGTTCGCGATCCGCAGGGCCGGGATCGCGTTCCTTTCCCCGCAGCTCCTCGACCTGCTGCGCTGGGGCCGCACGCTGTCGACGGCGAAGGCGGCGCGCGAGCTGGGTTTCCGCGCCGCGCGCGACACCCGCGCGGCGTTCGAGGACTTCATCCAGCAAAGGCGCGTCCTGCGCTACGAGCCGGACCGGCACACGTACCAGTACGAGAAGGAGCTGGAGGACTTCATCCACAGCCGGCAGATCGCGTCCGAGAACGGCGAGACGAACGGTGAGGTCGAGGCTAAACCTCGCCCCCGCCTCCGTCCACGACAAGCACTTCACCGTTCACGTAGCTAGCGGCGTCGGAGGCGAGGAACAGCACCGCCGCCGCCACCTCGTCCGGCACTCCGATGCGCCCCATTGGGTTTGAGGCAAGGACGCGGTCCAGGATCTCCTGGTTGCCCCACAGCGCCTCCGCGAAACGGGTCTTCACGAGGCCCGGCGCGACCGCGTTGACGCGGACCTTGCCGCCGAGCTCACGCGCCAGCTGCCGCGTCAGCATGATCACGCCCGCCTTGGTGACGTTGTAGACGCCGAGCCCCAGGCCGGGGCGAAGGCCGCCGATGCTCGAGATGTTCACGATCGAGCCCCCGTGCGCCTCCATCGACGCCTCGTACACGAGCTTGGTGAGAACGAAGATGCCGCGGAGGTTGACCTCGAAGGTCTTGTCCCAGGCCGCAAGGTCGGCGCCGATGATGGGGCCGAAGTACGGGTTGGTGCCGGCGTTGTTGACCAGGATGTCGATGCGCGAGAAGCGCTCCATCGTCGCCTTGACGAGCGCCTCGAGCTCGTCCGGCCGGCCGGCGTGCGCGGCGATCGCGGTGGCACGCTGCGGATGGAGGGCGTTGATGCGCTCGGCCTCGGCGTCGAGGTCGGCCTGCTTGCGGCTCGAGAGCACGACCTGCGCGCCGTGCTCGGCCAGGATCTCCGCGATCGCGCTGCCGATGCCCCGGCTCGCGCCCGTGACGAGCGCGACCTTGCCGGCCAGGTCGAAACGGGAGGTTGCGGGCACGGCTGATACGATAACCGCCGCTTAATTCATCTCGGGGAAGGGGTTTTGTAAGCCGAAATGGCCATCACCGGCAAGGCCGCCGAGGATATTCTCGAACGGATCTTCGCGCCGACAACCAAGCCCAGCGCGCGGGACCAGGCCGAGGAGACCCTCCGCCATCCCAAGCGGATCGTCTACGTGGCCATGTCGAACAAGTCCTTCTACTGGCGCGCCCACATCCAGAAGTTCGTCCTCGACTCGGGCATGGTGCCGGTGAGCCCCTTCATGCTGTTCGACTACTACCTGATGCACACCGTCGACAAGGACGTGGTCCGCGTGGCCATGAACAACCTGCTCGCCAGGTCGGACGAGGTATGGGTGTTCGGGCGGCTTTCGCTCGGGGTCAAGGTGCAGGTCGGGATCGCCAAGCGCATGAGCAAGCCCGTGCGCTACTTCGACATCTCGGACCTGCCGGTGGCGGTGATGCCGATCAGCGAGGAGACCGCGCAGGAAGAGCTGAGGGACTGACCGGCCCTTAGGTGACCGCGGCCGCCCGGCGCTCCACCGGCCCGGCGCCCACGCGGCGGTGCCACGCCGCGGGGTTGGACAGCTCGCGCAGCGTCGGCATCGATTCCGGGCCGTCCCACACCCGATTGAGCACGCCCATGCCATAGCCGTCGTACACGGCGCGGCAGAACGCTTCGCCGCGCTGGTACTGCTGCAGCTTCAGGTCCAGCCCGGTCAGCTTCCAGATCAAGACCTCGAGCGCGCTCTTGCCCGAGCTGCGCTCGCGGTAAGCCCGTTCTAGCATCTCGAAACCGGGCAGCAGCCTGGAGCCGAGCTGGTTCATGACGAGGTTGCTGTAGCCCTCGATCACCGACATCGTGCCCTGCACCTGGCGCATCACGCGCCACTGCGCGGGCAGCACACCGGCGAAGGCGGCGAAGCGCGCGACCCCGGGTCCCTTGCCCGTGACCGATGCGATGAGCACCCGCATCGATTCCTCCATGTGCGGGCGCAGCCATGGGTGGGCCGCGAACTGCCAGGCGTGTGTCATCTCGTGCAGGATCAGCCAGCGGTGCAGGTCATCGTCGGGCAGCTTCGCCTGCCTCTGCCAGTCCTCGACGTTGGTCGCGACCAGGTACAGGCCCTCCCCGCCCATCGGCTCGGCGCTCATCAGCTGCGGGTCGTACTGGCCGAGCACCCTGCGGCCGAGGAACGCGAGCATGTACGCGATATAGCGGTTGACGCCGGCGCGTCCGACCTCGACGACGAGCGAGTTCGGCATGCGCCCGCTCTCGAGGACGGGGTCGACGGCGCGGCGCAGGATGGTCAGGTTCAGGTCGATCCAGCCTTCGCGGTCGAGCGCCTCGAACTGCGGCATGCGTGCGTTCTTCGGCAGCGGACCCACGAATCCCAGCAGCGGTTTCTCGAGCTTGTCGGCCAGCGAGCGGTAGCCGGCGGCGACCGACCTCAGGCGCGCAGGGTCGATCGTCGATTGCTCGAGATGACCGCGCGCCATGCGCCGGACCTCGTCCCAATCGAGGAGGAGCGATGTGCCGCCTCGCGGCCTTACCGCCTCCGCAACCGCCGCCGTCGCGAGGCCGACCAGCACTCCGTAGAGTGCGGTTCGGCCCACTGTTCGCCTCATCCCCCTAAGAGGGTACGACCGCCGCGAAGGCCTCAGACTTGCGCGTGATGGTGACGGCCGAGTTCCAGCCATTCTTCGCGGCCAGCGTCGCCGCCAGCTCAGCCTTGATCGGCTGATCTCGTTCGCTCTCGATCTAATCGAGCAGCGCCGGACCGGAGGGAAGCGCTAGTAGATGTACGGCCAGTGCCGGTTGCGCTTGAAGACGACCTTGCAGCCGTCGCAGCGGAACACGATCTGCACGTGCCGCCGGCCGATGGCCTGAGCGTCACGTCCGCAGACCGGGCACGAAGCGGTCTCCTCCATGTACATCGCGGGGATCGGGTCGACCTTGATCTCTAAACGCCGTCTTTTCTTTGACATCTGCCTCTTTGTTGCCTTTACCTCAAACCAGGTGGTTGCTCAGACGTCGAGCTGCGTAACGTCCAGGTTCCTCAGGTCTTCCGGTGGATCTACCCCCGCGCTTTGCAGCCTCTTGAGGAGCGCGAGGATGTAGCGAACGCCAGCGAGGTTCACGTGATGCTCCCGGGTCAGGGTCTGGATCGCCTGGAGCTTCAGCACGTCGCGGCGCGAGTAGCGCCGGCGGTTGGTGACGGTGCGCTTGGGCTGGACCATGCTCAAGTGCTCGTACATCATCAGGGTGCGGGGATGCACCTCGAGGATTTCCGAAGCCACGCTGAGCGTGAAGATCGGCTTGTCGAGGTCGGGCGAAGAGTTGTGGTTGGCCGCAAGCGAGATCGCGGCAGTATCGCGGGGCTTGACCTTCATTTCTTTCTGGGGCGGGCGGGGTGTGTGCTTTAAGCGATTCGGGGCCTAACTTTGGGTGACAGGGGCGGTTGCAGATTCGGTGCCATTTTGCGGGGCCCAAATGGGGCAGGCAAAGTATTTTTGTTAAGGAGTGCAGTCATATCGCCTAACGAGGCGGCGCCAGGCCGGTTTTTGTAGCCTCCCTACACTTACGCGACCATGCACGCCCTGCTGAGCCTGCTGCTGGTCAGCGTCTCGGTGGGGCTCTCGAACTTCGCCGGCGCGATCGGAATCGGCCTCAGCGGCATCGACGTCCGCACGCGCATCCGGGTGGGCATCGCGTTCGGCTTTTTCGAGGCGTTCATGCCCGTGATCGGGTTGCTGCTCGGCCACAGCGTCGCCGGCTTCTTCGGCCATTACGGCAAGTACGCCGGCGGCGCCATCCTGGTGCTCACCGGCGTCTACACGATCCTGTCCGACCGGCTGGCGGCGAGCAAGGATCCCGCGCCGCGCGCCGACACTGTCAGCACGCAGAGCCTTGTCATCACCGCCCTGGCGCTGAGCATCGACAACCTGGCGGTCGGGTTCGCGCTCGCGGTCTACCCGGTCGACCTGTGGCTCGCGGCCATCACGTTCGGCGTCGTCAGCATCGTGATGTCGCTGGTCGGACTCGAGCTCGGCCACCGGCTGGGCAAGCGAGTGGAACGGTGGAGTGAGGAGATCGGCGGCGGGGTGCTGATCCTGGTCGGCATCGCCATCGCGATCGGAGTTCTAGGCTAAGCGCGTGGCCGGTACACCTACGTTCGAGCAGGTGCTGCTGACCGTCGAGGGCAGCATCGCCGCCGTCACGCTCAACCGTCCCGACCAGCGCAACCCTCTGTCCGGCACGATGCTGCGCGACCTCACCGCGGCGTTCGCCTGGTGTCGCGAGGAGGCGGCGGTGCGCGTCGTCGTCGTCACCGGCGCGGGCCGAGTGTTCTGCGCCGGCGCCGACCTGTCGAGCTTCGACGGCGAGATGAACGAGCTTCAGCGCTACGAGAGCCGCGAGCTGTTCGTGAACCTCTTCATCCTGATGTCGGAGCTCGGCAAGCCGATCGTCGGGCGCATCAACGGTCACGCGCTCGCGGGCGGGTTCGGCCTCGCGTGCGCGTGCGACATCCTGGTCGCGGTGGACACCGCCACGTTCGGCACGCCGGAGATCAATGTCGGCATCTGGCCGATGATGATCCAGGCCATCCTCGCCAAGAACGTGCCGCGCAAGGTCTTGCTCGAAATGGAGATGCTCGGCGACCGATGGACGGCGGCGCAGCTCCAGGCCGTCGGCGTCGTGAACCGCGTCGTGACGCAGGACCGGCTCGACGCGACGGTGGCCGAGATCGCGGCGTCGCTAGCCAAGAAGTCTCCCGTGGCGCTGCGCCTGGGCCGGGATTCGTTCTACCGCCAGGAGGACATGGACTTCCGTGCCGCGCTGCGCTACCTCCACGGGCAGTTCCTGCTCGTCTCTCAGACCGAGGACTCGCGCGAGGGCATCAAGGCGTTCTTCGAGAAGCGCGAGCCGGACTTCAAGGGGCGATGACTGGTGCCGGCGACTAGAGATTTGGGCATCCAGGTGGCCGCGCCGAATGAAACGACAAGCACCGCAGCGCATCCCTTGATGCGTGAGCGAGGAGCGCAGGAGTTGACGCCCGGATGCGGGCGCATGGGGCCCAAAGATCCGGCGACGGTGCCGGTCGTCGTCCCCGAGGGCAAGTGACCGAGCGGTCGCGCGAGCTGCGCGATAAGGCGCGAAAGGGCGGCACACGGTACCTGCCGAAGCTCCGCGAGCAGCACAAGCTGACTGCGCGGGAGCGCCTCGACCTGCTGCTCGACCCCGGCTCGTTCGTCGAGGACGGGTTGTTCGCCAACGTGCTCGCCGACGAGCTGCCCGCGGACGGCGTCGTCACGGGACTGGGCACGGTCGAGGGCCGGCAGGTCGCCGTGATGGCCAACGACCCGACGGTGAAAGCAGGCAGCTGGGGCGCGCGGACGGTGGAGAAGATCCTGCGCATCCAGGAGACCGCCGCCCGGGTTCGTGTGCCCCTCTTCTACCTGGTCGACTCCGCGGGCGCGCGCATCACGGACCAGATCGACATGTTCCCGGGGCGCAGACACGCCGGCCGCATCTTCTTCAACGAGGTTCAGCTCTCCGGCGTCGTGCCGCAGATATGCCTGCTGTTCGGTCCTTCGGCGGCCGGCGGTGCGTACATCCCCGCGTTCTGCGATGTCGTCGTCATGGTCGAAGGCAACGCCTCGATGTACCTCGGCTCGCCGCGCATGGTCGAGGTCGTGATCGGTGAGAAGGTGACGCTCGAGGAGCTTGGCGGCGCGCGCATGCACTGCACCGAAAGCGGTTGCGGCGATGCGCTGGTCGCCGACGACCGCGAGGCGATCGAGCTCGCCAAGTCCTACTTCCGTTACATGCCGCAGCGCTCGGGCGAGAAACCCTTGGCGTGCGAAGCGCGGGCGCCGAAGGCGGGCGGCAAGCCGATCGGCGAGCTCATCCCCGACGAGCCGAACCGTGGCTACGATATGCGCAAAGTCGTCGAGGCGCTGGTCGACGACGGCAGCTGGCTCGAGCTCAAGAAGCTCTTTGCGAAGGAGATCCTCACCGGCTTCGCCCGCCTGGGCGGCCAGGCCGTCGGCATCGTCGCCAACCAGCCGATGCAGAAGGGCGGCGTGCTGTTCAACGACTCGGCCGACAAGGCGGCCCGCTTCGTCTGGCTGTGCGATGCGTTCGAGATCCCGCTCCTGTTCCTGGCCGATGTGCCCGGTTTCATGATCGGGACCGACGTCGAGCGGCGCGGCATCATCCGGCACGGCGCGAAGATGATCAGCGCGATCTCAGAGGCCACCGTGCCGAAGATCTCGGTCATCGTGCGCAAGGCGTACGGCGCCGGGCTTTACGCGATGGCCGGCCCGGCCTTCGATTCCGACTGCGTGATCGCGCTGCCGTCGGCGCAGATCGCGGTGATGGGGCCGGAGCCCGCGGTCAACGCGGTGTTCTACAACAAGCTTGCCGAGCTGCCCGAGGAGCAGCGTGAGGCGCGGCGAAAGGAGCTGGAGGACGAGTACAGCGAGGACGTCGATCTCTACAAGCTCGCCTCGAACCTCATCGTCGACGACGTTGTCGAGCCCGAGGCGCTGCGCGAGGCGCTGATC
>CBJLKR010000088.1:0-9158 GCA_966423695.1 uncultured bacterium
AGCGTCCAGCGGGTCCGCGGCCAGTGCGACGCCCACGTCCTGCAGCGCGTGCTCCACCTGTTCGAGCCCGATGGGCCCGTCGCCCGCCAGCGCCGCCGCGGCCTCGAGGCCGTTCAGCGCCACGCGCGCGTCTCCGCGCGCCACCTCCAGCAGGGCCTCCATCGCGTCGTCCGCGATCGAGGCGCCGAGCTCACGCAGTCCGCGCTCGACGACCTGGTGCAGCTCGTCGCGCGTGAGCTGCTCCAGCCGGAAGACGCGGCTTCGCGACAGGAGCGGCGAGATGACCTCGAACGACGGGTTTTCCGTGGTCGCGCCGATGAGCGTCACCGTGCCGTCCTCGACGTGCGGCAGGATCGCGTCCTGCTGCGCCTTGTTGAAGCGGTGGATCTCGTCGATGAAGAGCACGGTCCGTAGCCCGGCGCGGCGGTGCACCCTTGCCTCGGCGACGACCTTGCGGAGGTCCGCCACGCCGGCCGTGACCGCCGATATGGCGACCATCCGAGCACTGGTCTCGCCGGCGAGCAGCCCGGCGAGCGTGGTCTTGCCGCTGCCCGGCGGACCCCACAGGATGATGCTCGGCAGGTTGCCGCTCCGAGTCAGGCGGCTGAGGACGTCGACCACCTTGCGCTGCCCGACCAGGTCCTCGAAGCTCCTCGGCCGCAGCCGGGTGGCGAGAGGGGCCTGCGGCTCGGAGCCGGGCGGTGGCGGGAAAAGCTCGCCCTGGTCTGCCAATTCGACTCAATTCTGAATTGGGGGGCGGGTGGGCGGCTCCAGCCCTAGAATTGCCGCCCGTGACGAACTGCTGGTACTGCAGCTCGGAGGTGCCCGAGACCTCCCAGTACTGCCCGAGCTGCGGCCACAGCCAGCTCGACCGCACCTCGAGCCCGCTGTTCGGGGTCGTGGACGCGACCACGGGAATCTGGAACTCGAAGTTCATCAACGCGCTGGTCGGCCAGGAGGCCAACCGAGCGGTGCGCTACCACCGGCCCCTGTCGGTCCTGGTCGTCGAGCTCGACCACGCCGAGCACATCCACAACGAGCTGGCGGCGGTCCAGATCGAGGCCTTGCTGCGGGAGATGGGCGAGCGTTTGGGCCAGTCGATCCGCGACACCGACACCGTCGGGTTCCTCGACGCCGACGGGCCGCCCCATTTCGGCATCGTCCTGCCGGAGACGGACGAGGAGGGCGCGACGCTCGCGGCCGACAAGATCCGCCGCTCCATCGCCTCGCACGAGTTCTCGAACACGGGCGCCTGGAACCGCATCACGGTGAGCCTTGGCGCGGCGACGATCGACTCCGACTACCGGCCGAAGGACGAGGCCGGCGTCATGAACCGGCGCGAGTACACGGGCAACCTCCTGCGCGAGGCGCACCAGGCGCTGGAACGGGGGCGCTCCTCCGGGACCAACCGGACGACCGTCGGCGCGCACCGGCGCTAGAGCCCTACATTTGATTCGCTGACCCGGCTCTTTCTCATCCGTCACGCCGACGTAGAAAACCCGCACCGGGTCCTCTACGGCCACCTCCCGGGGTTTCGCTTGAGCGCGCTCGGCCGCGCGCAGTCGGCGGCCGTCGGGGAGAGCCTGCGGCCCGAGGGCATCACGCGCATCGTTCACAGCCCGCTCGAGCGCGCCGTCGAAACGGCCGAAATCATCGCCGCGCAGCTCTCGCCTCGACCCGAGCTCTCCGCCGATCCGAACCTGACCGAGGCCGAGTTCTCGCGTTACCTGCAGGGGGTGCCGTACTGGCAGGTGCCGATCCGCCGGCCGCTGTGGCTCGTCCACAAGGCCCGCCGCGGGATCCTGCCCGGCGACGAATCGATCGAGGCCATGGGCAAACGGATCCTCTCGGCCGCGGCGCGGGTCGCGACCGAACACCCCGGTGAGCCGGCCGCGCTGGTCAGCCACGCCGACCCGCTCGTCGCGGCGTGGATCCTGCTCGACGGCCGGCCGCAGAACGAGCGCGAGATGCACCGCAAGCAGGTCGCGAAGGCCGGCATGCTGCGCCTGGAGATGGACGGCGCGACGCCGCGCTCGTGGGAGTACGTCGCGCCGCCGCGAATCACCCAGCCGGCGAGCGCCGCCGCGTAGCCGTGCCGAAGACGTTCCCCAAGGGCTTTCTTTGGGGTACGTCGAACGCGGCTCACCAGGTCGAGGGCGACAACCGCGACAACGACTGGTGGGAGTGGGAGCAGCAGCCGGGCCGCATCGCGAACGGCGACCGCTCGGGCATCGCCTGTGACAGCTACAACCGTTACCGCGAGGACTTCGCGCTCTTGCGCGAGCTCGAGCAGAACGCGCACCGCATGTCGATCGAGTGGTCGCGCATCGAACCCACAGAGGGCGAGTTCGACGCCCGCCAGGTGCGGCACTACCGCGACGTCCTGGGCGAGCTGCGCGAGCAGGGCCTGCAGCCCATGGTCACGCTGCACCACTTCACGAGCCCGCTGTGGTTCGCGCGCAAGGGTGGCTGGACGGCGCCGGGCTCGGCCCGACCCTTCCTCCGCTTCGTCGAGCGCATCGCCGACCAGCTCGGCGACCTCGTGGCGCTGTGGTGCACGATCAACGAGCCGAGCATCTACGGCGCGCAGGGCTGGATCACCGGCGAATTTCCGCCTGGCCGGCACGGCGACCTCGCCGGCCAGTACCGGGTCACCTCCAACATGCGCCGCGCGCACGAGCTCGCGTACGCGGCGCTCAAGCGGCGGTGGCCGGATACCCCGGTCGGGCTGTCGCATCACAAGTTCCTGTTCCTACCCGCGACGCGAAAGCGGCGCGATCGCCTCGCCGCGGCGGCGGCGCAGGCGGTCACGGATCGCTGGCCGGCCGGCCCCGGGCGCCTGGCGAAGATCGTCGAAGCGACGTGCGATTACATCGGCGTCGCGCACTACTGGGCGCAGGCGTGCGCCTTCGACGTGACCCGGCCGCAAGACCAGTTCGTCCGCCGCTTCAACCCGCCCGGCGATGCGGTGACCGATATGGGCTGGGCTTCGAACCCGGCGTGGATGGCCCCGGTGCTCGACGAGCTGAAGGGCTACGCGAAGCCGGTGTACATCACCGAGAACGGGAGCGCGAACGCCGACGACTCGGTGCGCGAGCGCTACCTTCCCGGCATCCTCGGCCAGGTGCACGCCGCCATCGGGCGCGGGGTCGACGTCCGCGGGTACTTCCACTGGACCAACCTCGACAACTTCGAGTGGGCGCGCGGCTACGCGCCGAGGTTCGGGCTCATCTCGGTCGACCGCAAGACGCTCGAGCGGACGATCAAGCCGAGCGGTCGCCTGTACGCCCGGATCGCCGCGGCCAACGGACTGCCCGATTAACTAGACTCGGCTTCGAATGACTCGCCGCTCGATCGCGATCGGGGCGATGGCGATCGTCCTCGGCTCCATCCTGACGCTGGCGCTGGCCTGGGGGCTTCGCCATTCCGCCCTGGCGAACCCCGCGATCCTCGGCAAGGCAGCACCGCAGCTCGCGATCCAGACCGCGGCCGGCGACGAGGTGAGCGTCGACAGCCTGCGCGGCCGGCCGGTCGTGCTCAACTTCTGGGCCTCGTGGTGCGGGCCGTGCGTGGAGGAGGCGGGCGTGCTCGCGGACGGGGCGCGGACGCACTCGGGCGTCGCGTTCGTCGGCGCGGACAACCAGGACACGGCCACGGGTTTCAGCGCCTTCGAGCAGCGCCACCCTCACCCGTATCCGGCGGGTCCGATCGTCAACGGCTCTTACCAGTCGTACGGCGTCGCCGGGCTGCCGGCGACCTTCTTCATCAACTCCGGCGGCGTCGTGGTCGCGTCCTTCACCGGCCCCCTCGACGCGACCACGCTCGACCACTACCTTGCCCTGGTCGGCGGATGAGCGTCGCGCTGAGGTGGGGAGCGCCGGTCCTCGTCGTCGTCGCCTGTGTGGGCTACCTGATCTATTCCGCTTCAGGCGGCGCGAGCGAGTACTACCTGACCGTCTCCGAGCTTCGCTCGCACCCGCAGGCCGCTGACGTGCGCGTCGCCGGGGTCGTGCAGGACGACGTGCGCAAGACCGACGGAGGCCTCGGCGTGAGGTTCACGGAGAAGGACGCCACCGCGTCGATGCCTGTCGCTTACGAGGGCACGCTGCCCGATATCTTCCGGCCCGGCATC
The DNA here is from genome assembly GCA_966423695.1 of uncultured bacterium. Taxonomy (GTDB): domain Bacteria; phylum Chloroflexota; class Dormibacteria; order Dormibacterales; family Dormibacteraceae; genus 40CM-4-65-16. The sequence goes on from CBJLKR010000088.1 coordinate 4,133, forward strand.
ACGGTGGTCGCGGAAGGCAAGCTCGGGCCCGACGGCGTGTTCCACGCCCGCACCCTGCTCGCGAAATGCCCGTCGCGCTTCTCGACGCAGCCGTACACGTAGTCCAGTGATCCTCGGTTACATCGGTGCAGGTTGCCTCCTGGCCGGCCTGGTCCTGGGCGGCTTCTCCGCGCTGCTTTCGTTCTGGGCGGGAGGGCGCGAAAGCGTCGTGTTCGTCCAGGTCGGGCGGCGCGCTTTTTACGGCGCGGCCGCGATGACGGCGCTGGCGGGGATCGTCCTGGAGACCGCGCTCTTGACCCACGACTTCTCGCTCGCCTACGTCGCCGAGCACACCGACCTGGCGACGCCGGTCTCGCTCGTGGCGGCGGGGTTCTACGGCGGCCAGGAGGGATCGCTCCTCTACTGGACGCTCATCCTCGGCCTGCTGGGGAGCGCCGCCCTGGTCACGGCTTCGCCGCTGGGCGCACGCGTCAGCGGCTACGCCGCCGGCATCCTCGCAGCGATCGTGACCTTCTTCCTGTTCGTGCTCGCCGTGGTCGCGAGCCCGTTCGACATCCTTTCGGTCACGCCCCCAGACGGCCTGGGCCTCAACCCGGTGCTGCGGGACATGGGCATGCTCATCCATCCACCGGTCGTGCTCGCGGGCTTCGCCGCCTTCGCGATCCCGTTCGCGTTCGCGTCCGCGGCGCTGCTCGCCGGCCGCGCCGACGCTGCGTGGATCCGGCACACGCGGCGGTTCGCGCTGGTCGCCTGGAGCCTGCAGACCGCGGGTCTCCTGCTGGGGATGTGGTGGGCGTACCACGTGCTCGGGTGGGGCGGCTACTGGGGCTGGGACCCGGTCGAGAACGTGGCCTTGATGCCGTGGCTCGCGACGACCGCTTACCTGCACTCGTCGCAGGTCCAGGAGAAGCGGGGCCGGCTCCGGGCATGGAACCTCGCGCTGGTGATGCTCGCGTTCCTTCTCGTCGTGTTCGGGACGTTCATCGTCCGCAGCGGCGTCGTGCCGTCCGTGCACACGTTCGCGGTCAGCGCCATCGGGCCGTGGTTCCTGGGCTTCCTCTTCGCGTGCATCGTGTTCTCCGCGGTTCTGCTCGCGGCGCGCGCAGGCGCAGGTGCCGCGGTGCGCGTCACGCGCGCGGCCGATCCCGTGTCCCGTGAAGGCGCGTTCGTGCTCCAGAACCTGCTCCTCGTCGGCGTGGTGGCCATCGTCTTCTGGGGCACGGTCCTGCCCCTCGTCTCCGGCATGTTCGGCCTCGAGCGTGTCGTCGGCGCGCCGTACTACGAGCAGGCCGCAGGCCCGCTGTTCGCGATCGTGCTGGCCCTGCTCGCGGTCGGGCCGCTGCTTCCGTGGCGGCGCGTGGGGAGGCCCGCGCTGCGCGCGCTGCGGTGGCCGGCGGCGGCGGCGGCCGTGACCCTCGTCCTCCTGGTGGCGGCCGGACAGCGCTCGCCCTCCGCGCTGGTCGCGCTGCCGCTCGGCGCGGGCGCGGCGGCGACGGCCATCCTCGAGTACGTGCGCGCGCTGCGCCGCCGGCCGCGTGCCCTGCTCGTCAGCCGGCGCCGCTACGGCGCCTACCTGGCGCACCTGGGCATGGTAGTAATGGCGATCGGGATCGCGGCTTCGCACTTCGGGCAGCAGGAGAAGGACGTCACGCTCTCGCCCGGCGAGCACGTCACCGTGGGCGGCTACACCCTCGTATACACCGGTTCCGAGCAGCGCGAGGCCGGAGACCACGCCGACCTCGTCGCGAGCATTCGCTTCGGCGACCAGACGCTGGAGCCATCGCGGGCTGTCTACGCGGGTCTCGGCGGCCAGGCGCTGACCCACGTCGCGATCACGACGACGCCGCTCGCCGACGTTTACGTCGTCCTCGTGGGCGTGGACGGCGGCCGGGCTGCCCTGCGCGTCTTCGTCAACCCCCTCGTGACCTGGATCTGGGCAGGCGGGGCGGTGATCATCCTGGGCGTGCTGTTGGGCAACGCCGGCGAGAGGGCGCCCGATCCCGGGTTGGCAAGGCGCCGCGCCGTCGCTACGCTCCCTACCTAGCGATGGCGATCATCGTCGCGACCCTGCTGCTCTTCGTGGCCGGCCCGTTCGTGCTGTGGCCGCTGCTCAAGACCCCGCCGGAGGACCCGTGAGCATCGTCGTCGGCAACGGGCTGACCCACTGGTTCGGGCGCGAGCTGGCCCTGGACGGCGTCGACCTGGTGCTGGACACGGGCGAGCACATGGCGGTGCTGGGTGACAACGGCGCCGGCAAGACGACGCTCCTGCGCATCGCCGCGACGGCGCTGCGACCGACGGCGGGCCGGCTGACGATCGCCGGCCTCGACGCCTTCCGGGAGAAGCGCCGGCTGCGCCACCACATCGGCTACGTCGCCCACTCCCCCGGGCTGTACCCGGCGCTCACCGCGGTCGAGAACCTCGAGTTCTTCTGCGAGCTGCAGGGTGTCAGTCCGACGCGCGTCGAAGAGGTGGTCGAGCTGGCGGGTCTCACGGCCGTCGCTCACCGCCGCGCCGATCAGCTCTCGCGCGGCATGCAGCAGCGCCTGGCCATCGCCCGCGCTGTCCTTCACGAACCGAGGTTCCTGGTCCTCGACGAGCCCGACGCGAGCCTCGGCGAGGCCGCCGCCGACCTGCTGTCGCGTGTCATGGACGGACGGACCGTCCTCCTCGCGACGCACGACCACGCGCTCGCGAACCGCCTGTGCACGCGCACGCTCGAGCTGCGCCACGGCCGCTCTCACGGCACCGCGACCCGGCTCCGCGTGGTCAAGTAGATGAACCCGGTTCGAGTCGCCCTCGCCGTCGCCCGCAAGGACCTCAAGTCCGAGTGGCGCACGCGGGAGGTGGTGCCCGCGCTGGCGCAGTTCGTCGTCCTCGCCCTGCTCATCGGCAACTTCGGCTTCGCGATCGACTCGCGCAACGCCTCCTCGATCGCCCCGGGGATCCTGTGGCTGGTCGTCGTGTTCGCCGGCCTCGTGGCGTTCGGCCGGACGTTCGCCGCCGAGCGCGAGCAGGCGTCGCTCGAAGCCATGCTGCTGACGCCGGCGTCGCCGGTCGCGATCTTCGCCGGCAAAGCGCTGGCCGCGACCGCGGTGCTCATGGTCTGCGAGGCCGTCCTGCTGCCGGCGCTCATGCTGTTCTTCGGCACGCCGCTGAGCTTCGGGGTCGTGTCGGCCGTGCTCCTGGCCACCGTGGGCATGGCCGCGGTCGGCGTGCTGTTCGCGGCCATCGTCGCCCGCGTGCGGGCCAGGGAGCTGCTCCTGCCTCTGCTCACGCTGCCGCTGTGGATTCCGTTCATCGTCGCCGGCGGCGCGGCGGTCCAGTCGGCGCTGGGCGTAGCCCAGGGCTATGACGAGGCGATGGGGCTTCTGCTCGACTTCGACATACTCTTCGTCGTGCTCACATCTCTAGCCGCGCGCTTCGTGCTGGACGATTGAAGCGGTACGTGACGCTGGCGGCGGTCGCGGTCGTGCTCATGCTGCTCGCGGCCGGCGCGATCTTCCTCTACGCACCGACCGACTACCTCCAGGGCCCGGTGCAGCGCATCTTCTACCTGCACGTCAGCGCCGCGATCGCCGCCTACGGGTGTTTCGCGGTCGTTCTCATCGGCGGTCTCGTGTACCTGCGCAACGAAAGCGTCGTCGCGGATCGGTTCGCCCGCGCGGGCGCCGTCACCGGGGTCGTCTTCACGACCGTGACGCTCGTCATGGGAATGCTGTGGGCGAAGCCGATCTGGGGCACCTTCTGGACCTGGGACGCGCGCCTCACGTCCACGCTCGTGCTGTGGATGATCTACGCCGGATATCTCATCGTCCGCCGGCTCGCCGACCCCGGCCGCCAGGCCGCGCGCATCGGAGCCGTCGTCGGCATCTTCGGATTCGTCGACGTGCCGATCGTCCACTTCAGCGTCACGTGGTGGCGCACCGTGCATCCGGGTCCCGTGATCGTCAACGACGCACTGCCTCCGCAGATGCTGGCGACCTTCCTGTTCACCATGGCATGCACGCTGGTCCTCGCCGGGGTGCTCGTCTACCTGCGCTACCGGATCGAGACGGTGCGCGACGAGCGCGCTCACCTGGGCGAGCGCGTGCCCGTCATGCCGGCGCGCGAACCGGAGGTGGCGCCATGAGCTACCTCGTCCCGGCGTACGCGTTCGCGGTCGCGGTGCTCGGGGGCTTCCTTTTCTGGTCGCTGCGCACGCTGCGGGAGATCGAACGCCCCGGGCGGTGATCGTCGGCGCCGGCCCGGCCGGCGACGCCGTCGCGGCCGGCCTTCGTGACGGCGACTTCGCGGGTGAAATCACCCTGATCGGCGCCGAGGCGGTGCGTCCGTACGAGCGACCGCACCTCTCGAAGGGATACCTGCTCGGCACCGTGCCGCGCGAGAAGCTGTGGCTGCGCCCGGCGACCGACTATGGCGCCCTCGACGTCGAGCTCAAGCTCGGGCGGCGCGTGGTCGACGCCGGCGTCGAAGACCACCGCCTGCTCCTCGACGACGGCGAGACCGTCGCCTGGGACGTCCTTTGCGTCGCCATAGGCTCGTCCGCGCGGGGAGCGGACAGCGCCTTCACGCTGCGCGAGCTCGACGACGCCGACCGGCTGCTCTCGCGACTGGAGGCCGGCGGCCCGATCCGGATACTCGGCGCCGGGTTCATCGGCTGCGAGGTCGCGGCGGTCGCGGCCGCCAGGAACGCCCAGGTGGAAGTGTTCGAGGCCGGCGCGCAGCCGCACGATGGCGATCCGCAAGAGAGCGATGCGTCGGCGGATCGCGCAGCGTATCGCGTCGATGCCGGCGTCGAGGTGATCGCGCGCGCGCTGACGTTCGACGCGCGCGACTTTCCGAACGCGCCACCGGCGATGCGCAGCACGGCTCCGGGTGCGCGGATCGGCGGCGAGGCGTATCCGTTCGCGCGCGATGCGCGGCCGGCCGTCGCGGGGCTCGGCTTCGCGGGCGAGTACGCGGCGTCGCTCGGCATGAGCCTCTACACGGCCGCGGCGCCGGGCATGCCCGTCCCCGTCGACCA
>CBJLKR010000089.1:0-9042 GCA_966423695.1 uncultured bacterium
AACCGCATTTGCCGCGGCTCCACGGGTCGTCCGGCAAAGGCATCACTCCAATATCTATCCGGCGCAGGTCGGCGACCTCGGACTCCGAGCGCCACGGCAGCACTTCTACCTCCACGCCCTCCAGTTCAAAGTTCGGCGCGCGGACCGGGGCGCAGGCCAGGCCCACGGCGTCGTCCGAGGCCGCGGACGCCGTCGTGGTGGTCGACCGACTCGACCGGGTGGCGGAAACGGTGGCGATCGCGGGCCGGGCGCGAGCGATCGCGCTGCAGAGCGTGATCGTGGGCATGGTCCTGTCGTTCGCCGGCATGGTGCTCGCGACCCTTGGCATCCTCGCCCCGGTCGCGGGCGCCTTCTTCCAGGAGGCGATCGACGTCGCGGTGATCCTCAACGCCCTGCGCGCGCTGGGAGGCGCAGTTTCGACAGGCCCTACGCGGGCGGGCCTTTAGTCCCTCGCCGGACCCGGGGCAGGCGGCCAACGTAGGGGGCGATGAGCTGGACCGTCGCCGACGTGATGACGCGCGACGTCGTCACCGTGAGCCCCTCCGCCACCTACGACGCGTGCGTCCACCTCATGCGCATGCACGGCGTCGGCGCGCTGCCGGTGACCGAGCACGGAAAGGTGGTGGGCATCGTGTCCATGACCGACCTGGTCCTGAAGGAACGCCGGCCGACCGTGCGCGAGCGTTACGAGAGGACGCCGGCCGGGGTGGGTCCGCGGCGGCCGCCGGCCGCATCGCAGCTGATGACGCGCCACGTCGTCACGGTGCGCCCCGACACGCCGCTGTCGGCGGCGGTGCGCGAGATGTTCCAGCACCGGGTCAACAGGCTCCCGGTCGTGAACGCCGACAACGGGCTCGTGGGGATCGTCAGCCGCTCGGACGTGCTGCGCATGTTCCTGCGCAGCGACGTTTCGATCCAGCGCGACGTGACCACCGCGGTCGCAGGCGATATGGCGTTCATCGGCGCCGGAAGCGTGCGAGCGAACGTCAACGACGGCGTCGTGACGCTCGATGGGGAGGTGGAGGCCGGGACGCTGACCGACGTGCTGCTGCGGCTCGTCGCCAGCGTCCCCGGGGTGGTGGGCGTGAAAAACCATCTCAAGGTGAGGCGACCGAGTCATGCATGAACGACGCGGGAAGACGGACGCGATCGACTCCGGCGCGCGCACCCGGCGCACGGATCACGTGCACTCTCCGCACGTGCTCAGCGAATGGGTCACGACCTTCAACCTGCGCTGGGTCGAGCACATGAAAGACCGCCGCACGAGCGGCGGCACCCACCACGAGGGCGGTTTAGCGGGCGCCTAAGGGCTTGCGCGCCGCGGCCGGCTCGAGCCGGATGCGCGCGTCCACGGCGACCGCCCCGTCGGTGTGGACGACGAGTGGGTTCAGGTCCATCTCGGCGACCTGCGGGTGCGCCTCGACCAGCGCGCTGACCCGCACCAGCACATCGACCAGAGCCTCCACATCGGCCTTCGGCGCTCCGCGGTAGCCGTCGAGAAGCGGAAACGTCTTCAGCGACCGGACCATGCGGAGTGCGTCGCCACGCGAGATCGGCGTGATCCGAACCGCCACATCCTTGACGAGCTCCGTCGCCGTGCCGCCCGCGCCACATGCGAGCACGGGCCCGAAGTGCCGGTCCTGCACGAGGCCGACGATCATCTCCACGCCCGGCGCGATCATCGGTTGGAGCTGGAACCGATCCAGCGGATGGCCCGACTTGGCGAACTGCTCCGCCATCTGCTCCGCCGCCTTCTCGACGTTGTTCGGCTTGAGGCCGAGCCTCACACCGCCGGCGTCGGTCTTGTGCAGCACGCCCGGTGCGATCGCTTTGAGGGCGACCGCCCCACGCATCTCCCGCGCGGCGTCGCGGGCCTCGGCTGGCGTCGTTGCGTAACGCGTCGCGGCGAGCGGCACCCCGTAGCAGGTGAGCAGCTCCTCGACCTGCTCGGGCGCCAGCCAGTCGCTGCCGTCCGTCAGCGCCGAGGCGATCAACGCCGTCGCCCTGTCGCGGTCGACGCCCGACGGGGTGGCCACGGGCTCCTCCGGCGTGGCGAGCCACGCCGCGTAGCGCGAGGCGAGGGCAAGCGAGCGCGCGGCGTCCTCGGGAAACGGGTAGAACGGCACCGAGATCCCGCTCGCCGTCGCGACGTGCGGTGTGCTCTCCTTGGACATGAAGACGCTCAGGACGGGAATCCGTCGCGGCAGGGACGCGGCGGCCGCGTGGATCGCGGCGACCACGTCCTGAGCCTGCGTGACGAGCGGCGGCGTGAAGACCACGATGACGGCGTCTATCTGAGGGCACGCGGCTAGGACGCCGATCGCGCGCTCGTAATCTGCGCCGCTTGCGGCCGCGAGCATATCGACGGGGTTGCCGGTCGAACCGGCCGCCGGCAAAAAGCCGGCGAGCTCGGCGCGTACTTCCGCGGGTAGTGGCGGCAACACAAGCAGGCCCGCCTCGCACGCGTCCGCGCAGAGGATCGCCGGGCCGCCGGCGTTCGTCAGGATGGCCACGCGGTTGCCCTGGGGGAGCGGCTGGCTGCCCATGAGCAACGCGGCGCCGAAAAGCTCGGCCAGCGTGTCCGTCCGGATCACGCCCGCCTGGGCGAACAGCGCGTCGACGGTCACGTCGCTCGCCGACAGCAAGGCGCCTGTGTGGGACGAGGTCGCGCGGTTGCCGGCCGGCGTCCGTCCGCCCTTGACGGCGAGGATCGGCTTCGACCGGCTGACGCGCCGGGCGATCCGCGCGAACTTGCGCGGGTTGCCGAACGATTCCAGGTACAGCATGATCAGGCCGGTCTCGGGGTCCGCCTCCCAGTACTGGATGAGGTCGTTGCCGGAAATGTCGGCCTTGTTGCCGACCGACACGAAGGAGGACACGCCCGAGCCGAGCGCCTGCGCCCGCTCCATGACCGCGATGCCGAGGCCGCCGCTCTGCGAGAGGAAGCCTAGGCGCCCGCGCACGGGGATATCCGGCGCGAAGGTGGCGTCGAGGCGCACGTCGGGCGCGGTGTTGATCACGCCCATGCAGTTCGGGCCGACCAGCCGCATGCCGGATCCCCGGCAGATCTCGACGAGCCGCCGCTGCAACTCGATCCCGTCGGGACCCGCCTCGCCGAAACCGGCGGTGATGACGACCATGCCGCGCACGCCCTTGCGCGCGCACTCCTCGGCGACGCCGAGGACCGCCGCCGCGGGCACCGTGACGACCGCCAGCTCGACGTCGCCGTCGACGTCGAGCACCGAGCCGTAGGCGCGCAGGCCGTCGATCTGGGTCGCAGTGCGGTTGACGGGATAGATCGGTCCGTTGAAGCCCATCGTCACGAGGTTGTGAAGCAGCTCGGCGCCGATGCTTCCGCGCGTCCTCGACGCCCCGATGACGGCGACCGAGCGCGGCGCGAGCAGGTGCTTGACCGCGGCGACGGCGGCCATCCTGTCGCGGTCCTCGAAGTGACGCAGCGCGACGGGCGTCAGCTCGGTGGGGAGCTCGGCGTGGATCTCGCCCGGCTCCGACCGCGACTGGACGGGGAATCCGCTTTCGCGCAGGACCTCGAGCATGCGGTGGTTCTCCGGCCGGACCACGGCTTCGAGCACCTGTATGCCGGCGCCGGCGGCCACCTCGGCAAGCTGGCCCAGCAGGATCGTGCCGAGGCCGCGTCCCTGGTAGGCGTCGGCGACGGCGAGCGCGAGCTCGGCTTTGGTCCGGCCGATGGCGACGTACATCGCGTGCCCGACGATCTCGTGATCGACCCCCGACACCGCGACGATGCCGTAGCGCGTCGCGTAGTCGACGTCGACCATGCGCTTCACCGACGCATCCGCGTTGGCGACGGCGGCGAAGAACCGGAACACGCGCGATTCGAGTGAAAGCCGCGAGAAGAACAGCGCCAGCTTCGCTTCGTCCTCGGGCCTGATCGGCCGCACTCCGACGGTCGAGCCGTCGCGCAGGACGACCGTGGCCTCGCGATGCTCCGGATACGCGACCGTCATGAGAACAACATGCTCCTGCCGTCGCGCTTGGTGGCGTACATCGCGGCGTCGGCGTGACGGATGAGGGAGTCGGCGTCGCGACCGTCATCAGGGTACAGGGCGATGCCGGCCGAGACGCCGATGTCGACCCGGCCGCCGTCCACCGCGATCCGCCCCCGCGCGGCGCTGAGGCGCTTGCGGATCATGCGGTCGACTGATCGCCGGCTCGCGACTCGGGGGAGGATCCACGCGAACTCGTCGCCGCCAATCCGCGCGGCCGTGTCGCTGGCACGCATGCCCTCCGACAGCCGCGACGCCACGACCTTCAGCACGCCGTCGCCCGCGGCGTGCCCGTACGCGTCGTTCACGGACTTGAAGCCGTCGAGGTCGAGCATGACGACCGCGAGCTGCGTTCCCTGGCGACGCGCCGAGTTGATCGCCTGGTGAAGGCGGTCGAAGAACAGCGTGCGGTTGGGCAGGTTCGTCAATGGATCGTGAAGGGCTTGATGGGCGAGCGCCTCCTCCATGCGGCGCCGCTCGGTCACGTCGCGGATCACGGCTACCGTGTCCTCGGCCGCCGGCCCGAGCGCGATCTCGACTTCCACCAGCGTGCCGTCCTTGCGCCGGAGACTGAAGTCGCCCTGGCCGTGGCCCATCAGCCCCGGCTGTCCCCGGCGGTAGAAACGGCGACGCTCGCGCACGTGGGCCCCGCGTTGGCGCGCGGCCACGAGCAGCTCGATCTTGCGGCCGATGAGCTCCTTGCGCCGGTAACCAGTCATCTCCTCGGCGGCGCGGTTGGCGAAGACGATCTCGCCGTCGGGGTCGGTCACCACGACCGCGTCCGGGATGGAGTTGAGCACCCGATGGTCGGTCGGCACGTCGTTCATGATGGATCGTGGAGGCTGCGTTTGACCGACACCGCGAGCATCACGACCGCGCCCGACGTGACGCGCGGCACCCCGCTCAGCGCCGAGGAGCTGCGCCTGCTCGACGCCTACTGGCGCGCCGCGAACTACCTGTCGGCCGGGCAGATCTACCTTCTCGACAACCCGCTGCTCAAGAGGCCGCTGCGGCTCGAGGACATAAAGCCCCGCCTCCTCGGGCACTGGGGCACGACGCCGGGGCTCAACTTCATCTACGCGCACGCGAATCGACTAATCAAGAAGCGAGACCTCGACGCGATCTACGTCATGGGCCCGGGCCACGGTGGGCCCGCCGGCGTGGCGAACGCTTACCTGGAGGGCACCTACACCGAGCTCTACCCGGACGTGACGCTGGACGAACGCGGCCTGCGCAAGCTGTTCCGCCAGTTCTCGTTTCCGGGGGGCATCCCGAGCCACAACGCGCCCGAGACGCCGGGCTCGATCCACGAAGGCGGTGAGCTCGGTTACGCGCTGGTGCACGCCTACGGCGCGGCCTTCGACAACCATGACCTCGTCGTGTTCTGCATCGTGGGCGACGGCGAGGCCGAGACCGGCCCGCTGGCCGCGAGCTGGCATTCGAACAAGTTCCTCGACCCGGCAAAGGATGGTGCGGTGCTGCCGATCCTGCACCTCAACGGCTACAAGATCGCCAACCCTACCGTGCTCGCGCGGATCTCGGAGGACGAGCTGCGCGCTTTGCTCGAGGGCTACGGCCACACGCCGGTGTTCGTCAGTGGCGAGGACCCGGTGAAGGTACACCAGCAGATGGCCGCGGCCCTGGACTGGGCGCTCGACGAGATCGCCCGCGTCAAGAAGAGCGGCCGGACCGAGCGTCCGCGCTGGCCGATGATCGTCTTGCGCACGCCGAAGGGCTGGACCGGACCCAAGAAGGTCGACGGCAAGCAGGTCGAGGGCACTTGGCGCGCGCACCAGGTGCCGGTGACCGGCTTCCAGCAGAACCCGGGACACATCGAGATCCTCGAAGGCTGGATGCGGAGCTACAAGCCGGAGGAGCTGTTCGACGACGCCGGCGCGCCCGTGCGCGAGCTGCGCGAGCAGCCGCCGCGCGGCGAGAGGCGGATGAGCGCCAACCCGCACGCCAACGGCGGCGAGCTGCTGCGCGACCTCCGCCTTCCCGACTTCCGCGATTACGCCGTCAGGGTCGACAAGCCCGGCACGGGCGCGAGCGAGGCCACCAGGGTGCTCGGCGAGTACCTGCGCGACGTCGTCAAGGAGAACCCCGACAACTTCCGCATCATGGGCCCGGACGAGACCGAATCGAACCGCCTCGGCGCCGTCCTCGAGGCCACAGACCGCGCCTGGGACGCGACGGCGATCGCGGGCGACGACCACCTCGCGCCCGGCGGCAGGGTCATGGAGGTGCTGAGCGAGCACATGTGCGAGGGCTGGCTCGAGGGCTACCTGCTCACCGGCCGCCACGGCCTCTTCAACTGCTACGAGGCCTTCATCCACATCATCGACTCGATGTTCAACCAGCACGCGAAGTGGTTGAAGGTCACGCGAGATATCCCGTGGCGCCGGCCGATCGCGTCACTCAACTACCTGCTGTCGTCTCACGTGTGGCGCCAGGACCACAACGGCTTCTCGCACCAGGACCCCGGCTTCATCGATCACGTCGCGAACAAGAAGCCGGAGGTCATCCGCGTCTACCTGGCGCCGGACGCGAACTGCCTGCTGTCGATCGCGGATCACTGCCTTCGCAGCCGCAACTACGTGAACGTGATCGTGGCCGGCAAGCAGCCGGCGCTGAACTACCTCTCGATGGAGGACGCGGTCGCGCACTGCTCGCGCGGCCTCGGCATCTGGCAGTGGGCGAGCAACGACGAGGATCGCGACCCCGACGTCGTCATGGCGTGCGCGGGTGACGTGCCGACGCTGGAGACGCTCGCTGCCGTGGACCTCATCCGCAAGCACCTGCCGAACCTCGCCGTGCGCGTCGTCAACGTCGTCGACCTGATGCGGCTGCTGCCGCCGAGCGAGCACCCTCACGGCCTGCGCGACGCCGAGTTCGACGAGGTGTTCACGAAGGACCGGCCCGTGATCTTCGCGTACCACGGGTATCCGTGGCTCATCCACCGGCTGACGTACCGGCGCACGAACCACAGCAACATCCACGTCCGCGGTTACAAGGAGGAGGGCACGACGACGACGCCGTTCGACATGGTGATGCTGAACGACCTCGACCGCTACCACCTCGTCATCGACGTGATCGACCGTGTGCCCTCGCTCGGCTCCAGGGCCGCGCACGTGCGCCAGGAGATGGTGGACCAACGGCTGCGCATCCGGCAGTACACCCGCGATCACGGCCAGGACCCGCCGGAGATCCTGAACTGGACTTGGCAATACTGAATATGAGAGGAAACCCCAATGGTTTCCTCTCATCGGCCGGTCGCTGCGCGACCGGCCTGCTCTCCTTCCGGTATACGGTGTGGCCTTGTTCTCAATGCCTTCCACTGACGACGTCAGGCGATCTTCAGGCATGGTCGCAGCCGGGTGGAGCCCGGCCGCCATCACGACGTAGGCGTAGTTGAGGGTTCTCGTTCTCAACGCAGGCTCGAGCTCGCTCAAGGTCAGCGTCGTCGACCCCGACGATCGGGTCGTCGCCGACCGTGAGTTCGAGGTCGCGGAGGGGCGGCTCGACTCGGCGCAGCTCGCCGGCGTGGTTCACGACACTCCGGGGATCGAGGCCATCGGACACCGCGTCGTCCACGGCGGGCCGCGCTACAGGCAGAGCGTGCGCATCGACGGTGACGTCATCAAGTACCTCGTGACCATCACCGACCTCGCGCCGCTGCACATGCCCGCCGCGCTGGCCGGTATCGCGGCCGGGCGCGAGGTGCTCCCGCGGACGCCGGCCGTCGCCTGCCTGGACACCGCCTTCCACTCCCGCATGCCCGCCGCCGCGTCGACGTACGCCGTGCCCGACGAGTGGCGCATCCGCTATGGCGTCAGGCGCTACGGCTTCCACGGTTTCTCACATGCGTACGCCGCTCGGCGCGCCGCCGAGATGCTGCGCCGCTCGCCGCACGAGCTGCGCGTCGTGACGTGCCACCTCGGCTCGGGTGCCTCGCTCGCGGCGGTTCGCGGCGGCCGCTCGGTGGACACCACGATGGGATTCACGCCCCTCGAAGGGCTCGTCATGGCGACGCGCTCCGGCACCGTCGACCCGGGCGCGCTGCTCTACCTGCAGCGCCACGCGGACAAGTCGGAGGTCGAGCTGACCGAGGACCTCGACCGTCATGGCGGCCTGCTCGCCCTGGCGGGGACCGGCGATATGCGCGAGGTGCTGCGCCGGATCGCGGACGGCGACGAGGACGCCGAGCTTGCCTTCGACGTCTACATCCACCGCCTGCGCGCGCTCATCGCGGCCATGGCGGCGGCGATGAACGGGCTCGACGCGCTGGTGTTCACCGGCGGCGTGGGGGAGAACGCGGCGCCGGTGCGTGCTGCGGCGGTCGCGGGCCTGCGGTTCCTCGGGCTCGAGCTCGGCCCCACCCTGAACGCGACCCTGGAGCCGGACAACGACATCAGCGCCCCGGGCGCGACCGTGCCGACCCTCGTCGTCAAGGCGCGCGAGGACGTGGAGGTCGCTCGCGAGGTGCGCCGGGTGCTGGCGACCCCGCCTAGCTGATCGCTCGGGCCAGCGCGAACGCGGCGCCCGCGGCGACGCCGCCGATGACGACCGTCTGCAGACCGCTGACGAGGGGCCGCGCACCGGTGAACCGACCCTTGACGTATCCGAAGATGCCAAGGGCGACGATCGTGAGCGCCGCCGACACCGCCAGCGCTCTGTGCGCGTCGGCGACAAGGATGTAGGGCGCGAGCGGGATGATCCCTCCGGCCGCGTACGAACCGCCGATCGTCGCCGCGCTGATCAGCGCCCGCCGCGGATCCGGGCGCTCGAGGCCGAGCTCGAATCGCATCATGAACTCGACCCACGACTCCGGCCTGGCCTTCAGCGCTTCGACCACGGCGCGCGATTGCTCCGGCGTCACACCGTAGGCGCTGAATATGTCCTCGACCTCTCGCGTTTCCGCCTCCGGGACCGAGCGCACCTCGTCCGCCTCGCGCCGCCCCTCGCTCGCGTAGTGCTCGACGTCGCTCCGCCCCCGCCAGGTAGCCGCCGAGGC
>CBJLKR010000090.1:0-9013 GCA_966423695.1 uncultured bacterium
GCTTCATCGGAGCTTTCAGCACGCCCTGCCGCGCGACCTGCCGTCGGCGCGCGGCCAACACCCGTCTGCGGATCGCAGCCGAGGGCTCGCCGCGCGGCTCGCCGGCGAGCGCCTCCACCGCCACCCGACGTACCGCCACCTGGAGATCGATGCGGTCGAGCAGTGGCCCGGACAACCGGCGCTGGTAGCTGTCGATCGCTCCCGGCGTGCAGCGGCACGTCCGCACGCTGTCACCGCCCCAGCCGCAGGGGCACGGGTTGGTCGCGCCGACGAGGCTGAACCGCGCCGGGTAGCTCACCGTCCCTCCCGAACGGGTTATCGTCACCCGCCCCGACTCCAGAGGCTGGCGGAGCGCCTGCAGGACCGGCGTCTGGAACTCGGCGAGCTCGTCGAGAAAAAGCACGCCGTGGTGGGCACGGCTGATCTCGCCGGGCATCGCCAGGCCGCCGCCGCCGCCGACCAGGCCGGCCATGGACACGCTGTGATGTGGCGAGCGAAAAGGGCGCACCCAGTCGAGCGGGCGGCCGCGCGGGAGGTCGCCGAGAACGCTGCGCAGCTGCGCGACCTCGATCGCCTCTGCGAGCTCGAGGGGCGGCAGGATGCCGGGAAGGCAGCGAGCGAGCATCGTCTTACCCGCGCCGGGCGGACCCGTGAGGAGCACGTGGTGACCGCCCGCGGCCGCAAGCTCCAGCGCGCGCTTCGCCTCTTCCTGGCCGTGCACCTCGGCGAGATCTGCCTCCGCCGGCCCGCCGTCGTCCGCCGCCACCGCCGCCACGGCGGCTGGCGCCAACGTCTGCACGCCGAGGAGGTGGTTGACGACCGCGAGGAGCGATTCGCAGCCCAGGACCTCGATCCCGCCCGCGAGCGCGGCCTCGGTCGCGTCCTCAGCCGGCACGAAGACCCGCTCATAGCCGAGCATCTGGAGCCCGCGCGCCGCCACGAGGACGCCGTCAACGTGGCGCACGGCGCCGTCGAGCGCAAGCTCCCCGAGGAACGCGCTCCGCGCCGGCGCGGTTCGCCGCAACACCGCCATCGCGATCGCCACGGCGATGGCGAGGTCGAGGCCGGAACCTTCCTTGCGCATCTCCGCCGGGGCGAGGTTGACCGTCAGCCGCGCCCGCGGGAACTCGAGACCGCTGTTCTTGATCGCCGCGCGCACGCGCTCCCGCGCCTCCTTGACAGTGGTCGCGGCAAGGCCGACGAGCACGAACGCCGCTTCGCCACGTCCGGCGGATGCCTCGACGCGGACCGCGCGCGTTTCGAGACCCGCGAGCACGCACGAATCAACCGACGCCACCATCGCGAGCGACGTTAGAGGGCGCCGGGCGAAAGGTCAGCCCTGCCTGTTAAGACTCCAAGAAGTCTGAGACGGCGTCGTAGAACGCGCGCGCCTGCTCCATGAAGACCATGTGACCCGCGTCGCCGACCAGCACCTTTCGCGCGCCCGGGATCGCCGTCGCCATGTCCTCCGCGCACGCCGGGCCGCAGATGAAGTCCTCCTCCCCGGTGATGACGAGCGTCGGCATCTTGAGCTTCGCGAGATCTCCGCGCAGGTCGAGCGCCGGCACCTCCTTGCCGAACGCGCGCCCGGCGTCGGCGTTGAGCGATTCCGAGCGAAAGCTGTCGAGGTAGCCGGCCTCGGCGGGGCCGAAGTGCGCGAAGTACAGCGGCATCATGCGGAACAGGGCGTCGCGCCGCTGTTCGTCGGTCGCGCCCTCGTCGCTCTCTTCGCTCGCGGCGGCCGCCTCGGCAAACCACGACTTTCCGGTGCGCTTGTCCATCGCCGCCTTTCTCTCCCTCTCCTGCTCGGTCCCAAACCTGCACGCTGTGCAGGCGAGGACGAGCTTGCGCACGCGCGCGGGATGCGCGATCGCGTAGGCCTGGGCCACGATGCCGCCGTGCGAGTAGCCCAGGAGCAGCATGCGCTCCAGGCGCAGGTCCAGGCGGAGCTCCTCGAGGTAGGCGACGTAGTCCTCGAGGCGGTACGCGGACGCGTCCGCGGGCCGGTCCGATCCGTTCGTGCCGCGCGGGTTGAGCACGACGAGGGTGAACTTCTCCCACAGCCCCGCGACATCGCCCATGTAGGTCGAGGAGAGGCCGGGGCCGCCCGGGTGGACGACCAGCACCGGCCCGTGACCGAGCTTGCGGTAGGTGAGCTTGCGCCCGTCGGACGTCGTGAAGCTCACAGCAGGAGCGGCTCCGGGCGCCAGCGGCCGCCTTCCTCGAGGTACCCGGCGGGCTGGTCCGTCTCGTGGCTGAGGACCAGGAGCCAGCGATGCCGCTCAGCCTCCTCGAAGAGCTGCGCCTTCTGCTGCAGGACCCGCAGCGGGTCGAGGTCGGCCGCCATGTTCCAGGGCACGCGCAAGTGCGGGGTTTGGCAGACGAGGTCGCCGGTGACCGCGCACGCGAGCTCGCCGGACTGGAGCACCAGGACCTGGCTGCCCGGCGTGTGGCCGCCGACGTGGCGCAGGTGCACGCCGGGAAGGACCTCGGCGTCACCGTCCAGGAACTCGACCAGGTCGTTGCCGTCGGCAAGTGGCGTGAAGTCGTCGGCGATGTAGCTCGCGCGGCTGCGGACGTCCGGCTGCACGGCGAAGTCCCACTCCGAGCGCTGGATGAAGTGGCGCGCCTTCTTGAAGGTGAGCTCGACCTCGCCGTGCTCGTTGCGCCGCGTGAGGCCCCCGGCGTGGTCCCAGTGCAGGTGGGTCGTGACCACCGCGTCGACCTCCTCTGGCCGGATGCCCAGGCGCTGCAGGTGCTGGAGCAGGCTCTCCGGCTCGCGCAGCATCACCTGCTGTGCCCTCTTCTCGCTGAGCTTGTTGCCGATGCCGGTCTCGCAGACGATCACGCGACCGTCCTTGCGCGCGATGAGGCACACGCAGGCGCAGTCGATCATGTTGTTGCCGTCGGCGGGCTTCTGCCTTTCCCACAGGACCTTCGGCACCACGCCGAACATGAGCCCGCCGTCGGCCTTCCATCGGTCCGCGATGAGGAGGTGGAGCTCGAGGTCGCCAAGCTGCATTTCCAGCCTTATATGCTCGCAGCAATATGGCGGCCCCGGCGATCAGGACCTCGCACCTCACCAAGGACTACGGAGCCGGCCACGGGCTGTTCGAGCTGGACCTTCAGGTCGCAGCCCAGGAGGTCTTCGGCTACCTGGGCCCGAACGGGGCGGGCAAGACGACGACCATCCGGCTCGTCATGGGCATGATCCGGCCTAGCGCCGGCGCGGCCTATGTATTCGGGCTCGACTGCGTCCGCGACGCGGTCGCGGTGAAGCGCAAGGTCGGCTATCTGCCGGGCGATGTGCCGCAGTTCGGCAGCCTGACGGGAAACGAGGTCGTCGCCTACCTGGGCGGCATGCGGGGCGGCGTGGACGGGATGCGCGTGCGCCGGATCGCGGAGCGCTTCGACCTCGATCTGAGCCGGCGATTTCGTGAGTACTCGAGTGGCAACAAGCAGAAGCTCGCGATCCTGCTCGCCTTCATGCACCGCCCGGACCTCTTGATCCTCGACGAGCCGACCTCGGGCCTCGATCCTCTCAACCAGCAGGAGTTCTACGCCTTGATGCGCGAGGCGCGGGACGACGGCGCGACGGTGTTCCTCTCGTCGCACATCTTGTCCGAGGTCGAGCGCGCCTGCGACCGCGTCGGCATCATCCGCAACGGCCGCCTCGTCCGGGTCGCCGAGCTCGACGAGCTGCGCCACATCCGCGTCCATCACGTCGAGATCGAGTTCGCGCCCGGCTCCGATGTGCCCGAACGCGAGGTGCGGGCATCCGCCGGGGTCGACGACGTGAGCGTCAGCGGCCAGAGGCTGACGTGCACGGTCCACGACACCTTCGAGGGACTGATGCACGCGATCCGCGACAGCGCGGTCGTCGATCTCGTCAGCACCGAACCAAGCCTCGAGGAGATATTCCTGAGCTACTTCAACGAGCCCAAGCGCCGGCTGCTGACTTCGTGACCGCGACGCTGTTCGCCCTGCGCATGGGCCGGTGGGGAATCGCCGGCTTCTCTTTCGCCGCGTTCGCCTTGGTGTTCATCCAGGCCGTCGGCTTCTATCAGGTGGCGGGGCACACGCCCATCGAGCGCGCCGCTTTCGGCGCTTCCATGGCCGCGCTGGCGTCGCAGTTCGTCGCCCTTTTCCCCGCGCCACTGCGACCCGACACCGTCGGAGGTTACGTCGAGTTCCGCGGCATCCACGCGATGTCGATCGTCTTCGCCATCTGGGCCCTCGCCGCCGCGACCGGCTTTGCGCGCGGCGACGAGGAGCGCGGACTGGTCGAGGCGACGCTGGCCACCGGGCTCTCGCGCGCTGCGCTTGTGGCGACACGTTTCGCCGCGTTCGCGGTCGCGCTCGCGGTCGCATCAGCGTCCGCGGCGGCCGGCTACATCGCCGGCGTGGCGAGCGGCGGCGAATCGACGCCGCTGCGCGGGATCGTGGAGGACGCCTTGCTGCTGCTTGCCCTCGGCCTCGCGTGCTACGGGATCGCGCTGCTCGTCGCCCAGCTCGCGCCGGCTCGCGCCGCGACCGCGGCCGCAGGCGCTGTGCTCCTGGCGCTGTTTCTGCTGAACAGCCTCAGCCGCGTCTACGACTCGCTCCAGTCGTGGCGATGGCTCTCTCCATTTCGCCTCTACGACCTGAGCCAGCCCCTGCCCCCGGGCGGCTACTTCGACGGGCGCGGGTTCGCCGTCCTGCTCGGGCTCGGCGCTGCGTCCGCCGCCGCGGCGGCGGTGGCCTTCTGGCGTCGAGACATCGGCGGCACCCTGGTCATGGTGCCCGTGCCCGCACGGCGGGCCACCTTCGATTTCGCCGCGCCCGCCTTGTGGGCGGTCCCGGTGCTGCGCGGGTTGTGGGAACGCCGCGCCGGCGTGCTCGCGTGGTCGGTGGGCCTCGCCGCCGTCGCGATCGTGTTCGTCAACCTCACGCGCACGGTGGTCAACGTGCTCCTGACGGTGCCGTCGCTGCTTCCGTACCTGCGGATCTTCGTCCACCAGCAGCTCTACCCGGCCGTCCTGGGCTACACATGGCTCAACGTCGCCCAGCTGCTGTTCGCGGCCCTGGCCATCACCTACGTCGCGCGGTGGTCGGCCGAGGACGGCGACGGCCGGCTGGAGATGACGCTCGGCCAGCCGCTCTCGCGCGCCGCCATCGTCGTCGAGCGGATGGCCGTGCTCGCCGCGACCGCCGCCATCGCGGCCGGCGTCAGCGGCGCCGTCCTGGACGTGGCCTCGCACGCGCAGGGCATCGACCTCGACCCCGGCCGCCTGATCGCCGCCTGCGCGATGCTGGTTCCGTTCGCCCTGGTCTTTGCGGCCGGCGGGGCGTTGCTGGCGGCCTGGAACCCGCGGGCCGCGGTGGGGCTGCTCGGGGCATTCGCCTTCGCGAGCTACCTCGACACGGAGCTGGCGACGATCTTCAAGGTGCCGGTGTGGTTGCAGGACCTGTCCGCGTTCAAGCTCTACGGGACGCCGCTCCTCACCGGCGTCGATGCGAGAAACGTGGCCCTGATGCTGCTCCTGGCCGCGGCCGGCGTAGGAAGCTCGATACTTGCGATGCAAAGGCGCGATGTCGGAGCCTGAGGCGTTGCCATAGTGAGGGGGTCCTCAACCTACGAAAAGTAGCCAACCACCGGACTAGGAGGTACACTGCGTCCCCATGCCGCGATCGATGTGGAAAGGCGTGGTCTCTTTCGGGATGGTCTCGATCCCGATCCGTCTTTACAACGCCACCGAATCCAGCGCCAAGGTCTCGTTCCGCCAGCTCTGCCCCGAGCACAACTCGCCCATCTCGTACAAGCGCTGGTGCGCCGAGGGCGATCACGAGGTTGCGTACAGCGAGATCAAGCGCGGCTACGAGGTGGGCAAGGATCGCTACGTCCTCATCGACGACCAGGACCTCGACAACCTTCCCCTCCCCACGGCCCACGCGATCGACATCTCCGAGTTCGTCCCGACGGATGACGTCGAGCCGGGCCTCTACTACGACAACGCATATTTCGTCGAGCCCGAGGAGCTGGGCAAGAAACCGTACCAACTGCTGCGCGAGGCGCTGAAGGCGACGGGCAAGATGGCGATCGCCAAGATCGCGCTGCGCGACAAGGAGCACCTCTGCGCGCTACACCCGAACGGCAAGGGAATCATCATGAACACCCTGCGCTGGCCGGACGAGATCCGCACGACCGAGGGCCTGAAGGGCCTCGAGGGCGACGTCAAGATCAACGCCAAGGAGCTCGAGATGGCGAAGGCGCTCATCGAGAGCCTCGCCGACGACTTCGACCCGAGCCGCTACAAGGACGACTACCGCGAGGCGGTGATGAAGGTCGTCCAGGCGAAGCTGGAGGGCGAGGTCATCGAGGCGCCCGAGGCGCCGCAGCCCGCCAAGGTCATGGACCTGATGGAGGCGCTGCGCCAGTCGGTGGAGCAGGCGAAGAAGCAGCGGGCGCACAAAGAGAAGCCCGCGGCCGAAACCAAGACGAGGCGCCGTAAGGCCTCGTAGACGTCTCTCCGCCTAATCTGGGGCGGATGGCGACGGAATCCGACCAGCTCCAGATCGAGCTGGAGAGCTTCCCGTCCGACGTGCGGCCTATGCAGGCCGCGTCCGCGGAGGCGCCGTTCAGCTCGCCCGAGTACGTGTTCGAGGTGAAGTGGGACGGGCTGCGCTGCCTCGCCTTCCGCGATCCGGACGGCGGCGTGCACCTGAAAGACCGCGGGCTCAACGACATCACCTCCGCCATCCCCGAGGTCGTATCCGCGGCGCGTCGCATCCCGCCCGGCAGCGTGATCGACGGCGAGCTCGTCGCCACCGACACCGACGGGCGGCCAGACTACCCGCGCCTCCGCCGCCGGCTCATGGGCGGAGCGCCGATGCGGGACGAGCTCCCGACCGCCTACCTCGCTTTCGACGCGCTGTACCTCGAAGGCCGCCCCCTCCTCCGCCAGCCGCTCATCCGCCGGCGCGCGCGCCTGAAGAAGTCGGTCGAGGCAGGCGGCCACATATTCGTCCCCGACCACATCGAGGAGGACGGCGTCGAGCTCTTCGAGGCTTGCCTCGAGCGCGGCCTCGAGGGCGTCGTCGCCAAGCACCAGCAGTCGCCGTACGTGCCCGGACAGCGCAGCCCGTTCTGGCTGAAGGTCAAGGCTGTCAAGTCGGACGACTTCGTCGTCATCGGCTGGATGGGAGACAGGCCGTTCGACGCGCTGGTCGTGGGGTTTCACGAAGACGGGCGCCTGCTGCCCTGCGGCACGGTCGGCGGCGGCTACGACGACGAGACCGTGCAGACGCTGCGCGCCCGCATCGTCGAGCTCGCGTCGGAGCACTCGCCGCTCGATCCGCCTCCGATCATGGTCCGACCGGTCCACTGGGTGCGGCCCGAGCTGGTCGTGAGCGTTCGCTACTCGGAATGGTCGCCCGATGGGACGCTCCGCTTCCCGATCTTCAACGGGCTGCGGCCGGAGGTCGACCCATCCGAGGCCGTGCGACACCGGCCGCGCGTGGTGGTCAGCGGGCGCGTGGGTCCGGGCTCGCCGGCATATGACCTGACAAGGTTCCCTTTCTAAGGCCACTTTGAGCTTCGACGTCGTCACCGGCGCGTACAGCTACACGGGACGGTTCATCGCCCGCCGTCTGATGGCCCAGGACCGGCCGCTCAAGACGCTGACGAACCATCCGCGGCGCGCGGGGGCGGAGGACGTCCAGGCGGAGGTCGCGCCGCTGCAGTTCACGGACCGCGACGCGCTGGTCGACAGCCTGCGCGGCGCGGACGTCCTGTACAACACGTACTGGGTCCGCTTCCATCACGGCCGCACGCGGTTCGGCCAGGCGGTCGCGAACACGCGCATCCTGCTCGGCGCCGCGCGCGACGCCGGCGTGCGCAGGGTGGTGCACATCTCGGTCAGCAATCCGTCCGAGGACTCCGACCTCGACTACTACGCCGGCAAGGCTCGCACCGAGCGAGCGGTCCGCGAATCAGGTCTGCCCTACGCGATCGTCCGCCCGACACTGATCTTCGGGCCCGGCGATATCCTCATCAACAACATCGCGTGGCTGCTGCGCCACTTTCCGGTGATGGGGATGCCTGGGAAGGGCGACTACCGGCTGCAGCCGGTCGCGGGCGAGGACGTGGCCGAGATCGCGAACTGGGCGGCCGAGCAGACGGACAACCTGACGCTGGACGCCGCCGGTCCGGACATCGTCTTCTTCAACGAGATGGTGGAGTCGATAGCGATCGCGGTCGGCAAGCACCCCCGGTTCGTGCACATATCGCCGCGGATGACCATCCGCGCGACAAGGCTGCTCGGCATGCTCGTCAAGGACGTGATCCTCAACGAGCCGGAGCTCGAGGGGCTCATGCAGGAGCTGCTCGTATCGCATGAGCGGCCGCGGGGGACGCGCCGCTTCGACAACTGGCTGCTGAGCGCCGCGCCCACGCTGGGCGTGCGCTACGCGTCTGAGCTCGACCGTCACTGGCGCTAGAAGGCGTCCTCGATCAGCTCGAGCTCGAAGCCTCCGTCACGCACGGTCACGGCGACGACGGCGAATCGGACTCGGCCGCGCCACTCGGCCAGCGCCCGATACTCCGCCGCCGCGCGCTTCAGAGCCTGCCGCTTGCGCGCGTCGACCCCCTCCAGGGGCGTGCCGAACTCGTCACTTCGGCGTGTCTTCACCTCGACCACGACCAGCTCATCTCCCCGCCGGCACACGAGGTCGAGCTCGCCGCGCCTCGCCAGGAAGCCAGCGCCGACGACCTCGTAGCCGCGCGAGCGGAGGTAGTCCGCGGCGGCACGCTCGCCGCGGCGTCCTAGCTCGGCCGGGCTTCGAGCAGCTCGGAGACGCGGAACGGCGCCCAAGACGTCCTGTGAATCGGGCTGGGGCCGAGTCGCCGGATCGCGGCGCGATGCGACGGAGTGGCGTATCCCTTGTGGTCGGCGAACCCCCAACCCGGGTAGATGCGGTCGTACTCGATCATCGTCCGGTGGCGCGGGGAAGTGGCCACGATGCTCGACGCAAC
>CBJLKR010000091.1:0-8894 GCA_966423695.1 uncultured bacterium
GCCCTGCGGCTGCACGAGCAGGAGTCGTCGGGCGGGGCGCTCGCGGGGCGCACCCCTGACGAGGGGCCCTGGATGCCGGCGACTGGACTGCCGTGGTTCATGGCCTTGTTCGGCCGCGACTCCTTGATCGCGTCGCTCCAGGCCATGGTCGCGCAGCCCGCCGTGGCGATGGGCACGCGCGAAAACCTCGCTCGCTGGCAGTCCGACTTCGACGACCCGGAGCGAGACGCCGAGCCCGGCAAGATCCCGCACGAGCTGCGCGTGGGGGAGTGGGCGCACTTCGGCCTGGTGCCGCACCGGCCGTACTACGGCACCGCGGACTCGACGCCCCTCTACCTTCTCCTGCTGGCCGAGAGCTACCGGTGGATGGGGGACGCCAGGGCGCTGGAGCCGTTCCGCGGGCCTGCGGAGCGCTGCCTCGAGTGGGTCGACCGGCACGGCGACCGCGACGGCGACGGCTTCCAGGAGTACGCGCCCCGCACGCCCCGCGGCTATCGCAATCAGTCCTGGCGCGACGCCCACGACGGAGTGCTGGACGAGTCAGGAGCATTTCCAGACCTGCCGCACGGGACGTGCGAGCTGCAGGCGTACGCCTACGGCGCGAAGATTCGCGTCGCGCCGCTCTTCGAGGCCTGGGGCGACGCCGCGCGGGCCGCGCGCCTGCGCAGCGAGGCCGCCGAGCTCCGCCGCCGATTCCTGCAGACGTACTGGCTCGAGGACGCCGGCGAGCTCGCCTTCCTCCTCGACGGCAAGAAGCGAGCCGTCGGGACCGTCGTGTCGAACCCGGGGCACTGCCTATGGATGGGCATCCTCGACGAGGAGCGCGGGCGCGCGGCGGGCCGGCGCCTGATGCAGCCCGACCTCTTCACGGGGTGGGGGTTGCGCGTGCTCTCCGACCATCACCCCTCGTACGACCCGCATTCGTACCAGCGCGGGTCGGTGTGGCCGCACGACAGCGTGATCGCGGCGGCCGGGCTGCGGCGCTACGGGATGGACGAGGAGGCGTGGGCCATCCTCGACGGGTTGCTCGGCGCGGTCATGTGCTTCGAGGACATCCAGATGCCGGAGCTGTTCGCCGGCTTGCCGCGGAGCGAGTTCGCGGTGCCCGTGCCGTACCGCATGGCCAACGTGCCGCAGGCGTGGGCGGCGGGGTCGGTGCTGCACATGGTCCGGATCCTGCTCGGGCTCGAACCGGACGTTCCCGCGGGGCGCATCTACCTCGACCCGGCGCTGCCGGCGTGGTGCTCGCGGCTGGAGGTGCGCAGGCTGCGCATGGGAAGGCACGCGGTCAGGTTGGTGGTGGAGAGGCGGCCGGACGGGCAGCACGTGGTGGATGCCGAGGCGGACGGGCTGGAGGTGGTGAGGGGAGTGCCACCGTGGTTGGAGATCGCCGCCGACTAGGTACTAGTGCCGCCGAGGGCGTTCCCGCGTCCTCCCGAAACGTCGAATGTTCTATCGGTGTGGAAGCCCTCCGCATCGCTCTCATCGTCAGCCCGTGGATCCCGGTTCCACCCATGGGCTATGGCGGCATCGAGCTCATGGCGTACAACCTCGCGCGCGAGCTGGTGAATCGCGGCCACCACGTCACGGTCCTGGGCCGCCAGGGGTCTCACGGCCCGTTCGAGACCGTCGCCCTGGCCCCCGAGAGCTGGCAGAAAGACCTGGGCGGGCCAAACCACGCGGCGCGGCTGGGCCTGTTCCTCTATCGCGCGTACGAGACGGTGCGCCGGCGCTCGTTCGACGTCATCCACGATCACTCGGGACTCGACGGCATCCTCATCGCGTCGCAGGCCCGACTGCAGGCGCCCGTCGTGGCGACGATCCACGGGAGCTTGAACGAGGCCGAGGGCGACTTCCTCCGCGCGGTCGCGCGCCAGGTCAACCTGGTCGCGATCAGCCACGCCCAGCAGTCGACGGTGGCCGGCGTGGAGTGGCGCAGCGTCGTCCACAACGCCGTCGATCCCGCGCAGTACCAGCCGGTGACCGACCCGGGCGAGAAAGAGGATTACATCGTCGAGCTCGCGCGGATCAATCCCGACAAGGGCCAGCACATGGCCATCGAGGTCGCGCGGCGCCTCAACCTGAAGCTCGTCCTCGCGGGCAAGGTCGACCCCGACTCCGAGCAGTACTTCGAAGAGAGCATCAGACCGCACCTCAACGGCATGGTCCAGTGGCGCGAGAACGTGAAGGGCAAGGAGAAGGCACGCCTACTCGCCCGAGCGCGCGCGCTCATCTTCCCGATCCAGTGGGAGGAGCCATTCGGCATGGCGATGGTGGAAGCGATGGTCAGCGGCACGCCCGTCATAGCCTTCCGTCATGGCGCCGCCGCGGAGGTCGTCGAGCCCGGCGTGACCGGTTTCCTCGCCGACGACCTCGACGGCATGGTCGAGGCGTTCGAGCACCTGAAGGACATCGACCTCCAGAAGTGCGCCGAGGTCGCGTCCCAGCGCTTCGGCCCGGCGCGCATGGCCGACGGCTACGTGAGCGTGTACGAGCACGCGATCGAGGCGGCGCAGTACGCGGAGCCGCCGCTCAGCTAGCCGCCTAGTTGATCCGGACCCCGTTGCCCAGCCTGCCGGCCTTGACGCGCGTGCCCTCGACCACGAAGTCGACCCGCTGGCCGGCGTAGTGAAGCCCGCTGACCTCGACCCTGTTCCACAGCGAAGTCTCCATCGGCGCCACGCGAAGGTTGCGGCGGCGTGGGTCGGCATCGAGGCCCAGGATCTCGGAGACGCACGTGAACATCGCGGCCGCGGACCACAGCTGCGGCGTGCACGTGTTCCAGTATTCCTTCGGTGCCTCGCCCGGCATGCGCGCGTCGCCGCAGAACAGCTCCGGCGGCCGGCGCAGGGGGAAGGAGATCGCCGCCTCGATCAGACCGCGCGCCAGGCGCTCGGCCTCGATCGCGTAGCCGTACTGGCGGAGGCCGGCCACCGCCAGCGCGGTGTCGAACGGCCACACCGAGCCGTTGTGGTAGCTGCACGCGTCGTAGTTGACGGCGCGGTCCGAAAGCGTGCGCAGGCCCCATCCGCTGAACATGTCCGGCGCCATCAGCCGGCGCGCGACGTGCACGGCCCTCGAGCGTTCCACGATGCGCATCCACAGGCAGTGGCCGGGGTTCGAGGTCACGGCCTTGACCTGGTGCTTGGAGCCGTCCAGCGCCTGGGCGATGAACTTCTCGTCCGGCATCCAGAAGTCGTGGTTGAAGTGGCGCTTCAGCTCGGCCGCCCGGAGGCGGAGGGCCGGGTTGCGCCGCGACATGCCGACGAGGCCGCGGTGTAGGTAGGCCTGGACTTCGCACAGCGCCGCCGGCAGCTGCGCCGGCGTGCCGTCGGAGTTGGTGAGAGAGTCGTCCGAGTCCTTCCAGCCCTGGTTGCGGGCACGCCCACCGAAAGACTCGATGTAGCCGTCGCCGTCGGCGTCGCCGTACTTAAGGCACCATCCAAGGGCGGCCTCGGCCGCGGGCCACAGCTCGTCCGCGAGAGAGTGGTCGTGCGTCCAGTCCTCTGTCTCGGCGAGGGCGCACAGGAACAGCGCGGTCGCGTCGATGGTGCCGAACAGCACGTGCGGCCACAGGCCGCGGTCGACGGCCTCGCCGTCGCGAACCTCGTGCAGGATCTTGCCCGGCTGCTCCTCGTTCGACGCGTCGACCCGGGTGCCCTGGTGCTTGGCGTGATAGCGCAGGACGCCACGCGCGATGCTCGGGTTGACGTGCAGCAAAAGGATGGAGCTGATGAGCGTGTCGCGGCCGAAGGGGACCGCGTACCACGGCAGCCCGCCCGTCGGGAAGATGCCGGTGTCGTAGCGGTTCAGCAGCATGCGGATGTCGACGACGGCCTGCTCGAGCAGCTCGTTGACCGCGGGGTTGTCGGTGCGAACGGACATGCACTCGTCGCTCCAGCCGGCGTAGTCGCGCTCGACCTCCTCGAGGCCCGAGACGAAGTCGACGACCGGCCGGCCGTCGTCGCGCACGACGTCGAGCCGAAGGGAGAAGTCCTCACCCGGCCGCAGCCTCAGCTGGTGCTTCAACCCTTCCGGGAACGCGATGATCCGCGTCCCGCGGCCTCCGCCCTGCTCGAAGCTCACGCCCTCCACCGTCCTGGACGCGAGCACCGGCCCAGGGGCCTCGAGCGGCACCGCGCCGCGGATCCCGAGCATGGCCGCGAAGTCCGCGGCGACCTCGATCTCCAGCACCGCGTCGGCCACGGCGGAGCCTGGGTTGGCGATCGTGATCCGCTCGTGCAGGCCTGACTCGACGAAGCGCACCCGCGTGACGTGAAGGCCGCCGGCCTCGGCCTCGAACGTCGCCGACGCGTCGTCGGTCCTGAACCCGGTCGGGCGAGGCTCGAGGCCGTTCATCAGCACTCGCAGCCGGGACAGCATGCGGGTGTCGCCGTCCCAGACGCCGTCGCCGGTGAACTCGCTGGGGTTGATCGATCCGTCCCGCCCGGAGATGGCGAAGAACCGGTCGCGCTTGAGGATGACGCGTTCGGAGATGAGCTGGCCGGCCGAAATCAAACCGGCCGGGGAGTATGCCTTACGCCGCCCTAGTTGGCGCTGCTTACGACGCTTGTTTTTGGCGACGCTTCGAATGCGGGCCGTGAACCGAGCGGATACGACGTCCACTCGTTGCGCGCTAGCAGCTCGGTCGCCATGGCTTCGAGGTCGCGGACGCGCTGGTTGGCGCGGATCGCCTCGCGGATGGACAGGATCCCCACCGCGGGGTGGCGCTTCTCGATCACGTGCCGGAGCATGTTGAGGTGCGCGTTGTCGGGCACGCCCGGCTCGCGGATCCGCCGGATCGCCGCACGCACCGTCGCCTGCGTGCCGTCGATCGCCTCGCCCTTGCCGAAGTCGAACTTGTAGCTTGGGCTTCGCCCGGCGGCCGGCTTTTGGCCGCTGAGCTTGATCCACTTGGCGTTGTCGGCGCCCTTGCCGGCGTCGACGAGGAGCCGCACCGAGCGCCCGTGGTAGTCGAAGCGCGCGTTCATCCGCGCGTAGCTCTCGCGCTGGCCCGTCAGCCCTTCGTGCCGGCCGATGAGGAGCGGCGCCTCGGGGTCGAGCTTGATGCGGTCGATCGGGGTGAAGAGCGAGATGATGGCGAACGCGTGGGGAATGAGGTCGGCGATGACGCCGATATCGGCGGCCGCGCCGGTGAGCGGCTGCTCCTCGAGGATCTCGATCCTTATCTCCTCGACGCTGTCGAGGAAGTTGCGCAGGGTGCGCTCCTCTGTCAGCAGCATCGCGAGCAACCTGACCTCGAGCTTGAAGTAGTAGTGGTCGGCGGCGACGATCTCCACGCCCCCCGGCGCCGCGTCCAGGAAGCGCCGGTACTCGCCGGGCGGCGCTCCCAGCGGCTTTTCGATGAGGACCACGTCGCTCAGCTCGTAGTAGCGCTCGAGGGTCGGCAGGTGCGTGGCCGCCGGCGTCGCGATGTAGGTGATGACGTAGGACGAGGACTCGAGCTCGTGTTCGAGCTGCTCGCGCGCCGGCGAGCCGTGGCTGTCCCAGTAGAAGACGTCGCCGTGCGTGCGCACCTCCTCCTCCTTAACGGCGAGGCGGTCGCGTGCGCCGGGCGTGTCCTGCTCGACGACGTGAGTGCGGAAGTTGAAGAACTGCTTGAGCGTCAGCAGGTGCTGGTACGCCTTCTGTCCCCACTGCCCGAAGCCGACCAGGACGAAGTCCTTCTGCAGGTGCCGCTCCTCTTCGGCGAGCGCGTGCAGGCGCGCATTCTTGATCGCGACCGCCGCCTGCACCGCGAGGGCCTGAGCGCGCTGCACCTCTTCCGGCGTGAAGATGCGCGTCCGCGAGCGGTCGGCGAGCACCGCCGCGCCGATCGCCTGCTCGTCGGCGATGAGGGGAAGGGCCAGGAGCGAGCGCACTCCGAAGGTCCGCACGTAGCCGGCGTCGACCTCGCCGGCGGAAGTGTCCTCGATGATCACCGGCTGCCCGCGGTCGAGGACTTCGAAGAGGAACGAGCGCTGCCCGCGCTCCCCGTGCTGACGCCGCCACAGGTCCTCGTCGGCGGACGCGGCCGCGCCGTACCAACCTTCGCGGTCCTCCTCGTACAGCGCGATCTGGCAAAGCGACGCGTCGACGAGGCGCGCGAGGTTGTGGGCCACCAGCGTCAGCGTCTGGTCGAGGTCGATGGAGCTGGCGATCGCCTTGCCCACGTCCGCGACGAGCTCCAGCTGCTCGGCGTGGCGCTGCGCCGCCTCGTAGAGGCTCGCCATCTCGACCGCGACCGCGAGCTGACCGGCCGCGGCACGCAGTGCTTCGATCTGCCGCCAGTCCGGCCGGCGCTGGTCGGACCGGTGGTAGCCGACCTCGAGCACGCCCTGCGCGCGCTGCGCGGCGTCGGTCCCGAACGGGACGAACACGCGGACGAGGTCCTTGTGCCCGCTGCGCTCGAAGACCTCGCCCGCCAGGGTGAACGGCGCCTCGTCGCCGTGAGCCCGCTCTCCGATCAGGCAGGCGAGCACCGTCCCTTTCACCATCCCGTTGCCGTAGACGACCGGCACCTCGGTCCAGGTCGCCGCCACCGGAACGCCACCCGCGATGACGTCGGCGTGGCCTTCCGAAGGCATCGGGCCGACTATCACCGGCTGCCACGAGCGGGCCACGTGGACCAGCACGTCCTCGTCGGCCAGCACGCGATCCTCCTCCTGGGCCCATCGCGGCACCTTCTTTCCGTGATGCGCCGCCTGGCCGGTGTCGATGCTCGCGGCGGTCGCCGCGCCCGCCGCCATGCGGACCACGGTCGAGCCGTCGTCGCGCGACTCGAGGAGGTAGACGGTGGCGAAGTTGAAGTCGAACTCCGGCACCTCGACGTCGGTGAGGTGACCGACGACGGCGTCGATGACCTCGTGGCGCGACGCGCCTGGCTTGAGCATCGCGGCGGTCATGTCGCCGAGCGCGCTCAGCAGGCGGTTCGAGCCCTCGAGGTCGGCGATCAGCCGCTGCGACGCGAGCGCGCCGCCGATGAGCTGCGCGCCCGCCTTCAGCATCTCGTCGGTCGCCGGCGCGCGGCGGACTGTCGCGAGCCGGTCCCGGCTGAGGAGGACGAGATAGCCGTGGGGGTCGTCTCTCGCGCCCAGGGCGTACGTCGCGACCGGGTGCAGGTCCGCTTCGGCGGTGGCGCGGCCGACCGTTTTGAGGATCGCCTCCTCCCAAGGCGCGGTGCCGTCGGTGCGCTCGACCCGTGTCGGGGCCGCGACCCGGAGGTGGGCGGTGACCAGGTCGAGGTGGCTGCGCTGGTGGCCGAACTGGTAGATGGCCGCGCCGTCGAGGTTGGAGGCCATCAGGAGGTCGGCGAGGGCGATCGACAGCAGCCGGCGTAGCTCTTTGGCGTCGGTGCGCGCATCGCCGACGGGTGCTGTAAGCAGTGACGTGAGGCGCGACAGACCGTCGAGCGCCGCGCGCTCGGCGGCCTCCAGCGCTCCGTGGACGAGCGCGGCCGCCGTGGCGGCGCGCCGTTCGAGCTCACGCAGGCGGCCGTCGTCGGGCGCCTTCTCCCTGTTGCGGAAGTTGAGGTAGATGAGGCCGAGGAAGCGATCGCCCACCAGCAGCGGGAAGCCCAGCGTCGACTGCACCTGGTAGCGCCGGATGAAGGTCGAGTCGATCTCGGACGGGGCGTCGCGCGCGACGAGGCGCTCGCGCCGGACCGTGAGCCACACGGTCGAGCCGTAGTGGTGAAAGCCGAGGTCGTCAGGGACCTTCCCCTGCCGGTCGTCGACCAGGTAGCGCGTCAGCTGCTCGTGCATGTCGGTCAGCGAGTCGAGCAGGCTCTCCTGCGGCTGGCCGCTCGCGAACGGCGCGTAGTAGGTGTGGGTCGACTCCTCGAACAGGAAGATGGACGTGATGTCCGCGCCGGAGGCGTGCTGGAAGTCGGCGACGATGCCGCGGAGGACGGCGGCCAGGCCGGAGTTGGCTTCCACCGGCGGGCGGATCACGGTGCGGTGATAGTTACACGGATTCGGTCACGCCGCTGAAACCGCGCGCCAGCGCGACCGCGCCGAGGAACATCGCGCTCGGGCGGGGGTGCCGCGCAAACGTGCGGCGGTCGACGGCGACGAGCCCGAACGTCGGCGCATAGCCGAGGGCCCACTCGAAGTTGTCGAGCAGCGACCAGTAGAGGTAGCCGCGAACGTCGACGCCCTCGGCGATGCACGCGAGCACCTCGCGCAAAGCCTCGTCGATGTAGCCCACCCGCTTGCGGTCGTCGGCGGTGGCGATGCCGTTCTCGGTGACGATGACCGGCACTCCGCGGCACGCGCGGTGGGCGCGCCGGATCGCGCCGCCGACGGCGCGGGGATAGGCCTCGTATCCCATCTGCGTCGTCGTTTCGGTCTCGACCAGCTCCCTCGTCATATCGCTCCAGTCGGCGCCGGGGCTGCGCGAGCCCTCCGGCCCGAAGCGGAACCGCGTGTAGGTCTGGACGCCGATGAAATCGTCCTGGCGCGCGAGCTCGAAGAACCAGTCGTTCACGCGCGACTCGAGCTCGAGCGACGACGTGCCCGGCACGGCCCCATCCTCGTACTGGAGGTCAGGCACCGCGAGCGTCACGCCGGTCGGCACCCCCGCCCGGGCGCGGATGGCCGCCGCCCCGCGGCGGTGTGCCTCGAGGAGGTTGTCGACCGCGCGCTGCGCGCCGTCTCGGTCGTCGGTGTGGCCTGGCGGGTTGATGCCCAGGAGCCAGCCGCTCGAGCCCAGCCCCTGCGGCTCGTTGAGCGTGCAGGCGAGGCCACTGCGGTCGCCGAGCGCGGCGGCGGCCCGGTCGCAGAAGCGCTCGAAGAGCGCCGGGAACTCCTCGGCCGCGAACGAGCCCTTCTCGTTCAGCCAGAGCGGCAGTGTGAAGTGGTGGAACGTGAAGATCGGGGTCACGCCGTGGTCGC
>CBJLKR010000092.1:0-8823 GCA_966423695.1 uncultured bacterium
TCCTGAGCATTCTGAGCTTCCGCTGCCGAGAGACCTAGTGCTCACGGACCCGCGAGTGCCGGCACTCGCGAGAGAATGTCGACGCAGCTACGGGTAGAGGCCGCGCTCCCTCGTCGCTCCGGCCACGCGTGACACGGCCTGCACGTAGGCCGCCATCCGCATGTCGATCTTCTTTTCTTGGTGCGTCTTCAGCACCTCGCCGAACGCCCGCGTGAGGATCGCCTTCAGCTTCTGGTTCACCTCGTGCTCGGACCAGAAGAAGGACTGCAGGTCCTGCACCCATTCGAAGTACGAGACGGTCACGCCACCGGCGTTGGCGAGGATATCGGGAACCAGGAAGATCCCACGCTCGCGGAAGATCGCGTCGGCCTCGGGCGTGGTCGGTCCATTGGCGCCTTCCACGATCAGCGAAGCCTTGACGTCGCGGGCGTTGCGCGAAGTCAGCTGGTTGCCGATCGCGGCGGGCACCAGGAGGTCGCACTCGACCGTCAGCAGCTCCTGGTTGCCGATCTCCTGCGCGCCGGGGAATCCCTTGAGCGTCTTTTCGCGCGAGCGGTACTCGAGGACGCGCTTGATCGAAAGCCCGAGCGGGTTGTAGATGCCGCCGTAGTCCTCCGATACCGCGACGACGGTGCATCCTGCCTCCTCGAGCAGCTTCGCGCTGATCGAGCCGACGTTGCCGAAGCCCTGCACCGCCACCTTCGTCTGGTGCGGCGCCCGGCCGAGGTGCTCGAGCGCGGCGACGGCACAGATCGTCACGCCGCGACCCGTCGCCTCGATGCGGCCGGCGGACCCGCCGACCTCCAGCGGCTTGCCGGTCACCGACGCCGGCGCCGAGTATCCGAGGTGCATCGACAGCGTGTCCATGATCCAGGCCATCGTCTGGCCGTCGGTGTTGACGTCGGGCGCGGGGATATCGCGGTCGCTGCCGATGAGGATCGAGATCTCCGTCGCGAAGCGGCGCGTCATGTGCTCGAGCTCGTTGAGCGAGAGCTCACGCGGGTTGACGATGATCCCCCCCTTGGCGCCGCCGAACGGGATGTTGACGACCGCGCACTTCCAGGTCATCCACATCGCCAGCGCCTTCACCTCGTTGAGGGAGACGTCGGGGTGGTAGCGGATGCCGCCCTTCGCCGGGCCTCGGTTGATGTTGTGCTGCACCCGGTAGCCCGTGAAGATCCGCGTGTGGCCGTTGTCGAGCTTCACCGGGAAGTGGCAGGTGAACTCCCGCTGCACCTCGCGCAGAACGTCGCGCAGCCAGGGTTCGAGCCGGATGATCTCGGCGGCCTCGTCGAACTGCGACTGCGCGGTGCGCCATTCGTCTGCTTCAACGAGCGGCTTTACTTGGGCGGCGCTCACATCAGGACTGATGATCGCGGATATTCCGCGTCCGGATCGCAGATAACGTTCACGCAGGCCGGCAAGCCCGACTTGAACGCCCGCCCCAGGGCCGGCCCGATCTGGTCCGGGCGGTCGACCGTCTCGCCGTAGCCGCCAAGCGCCTCGACCACCTTGTCGTAGCGCGTCTGCCGGCCCAGGTCGGCGGCGATGCTGGTGCCGAGCATGCTCTGCATCGGGTGCTTCTCCAGCGCCCAGATGCCGTTGTTCCCGACCACGCAAACGACGGGTATGCGGTGGCGGACCATGGTGTCGAACTCCATCGCCGCGAAGCCGAACGCGCCGTCGCCCGAAAGAAGGATGACCTGCCGGTCGGGGCGGGCGAGCTTCGCGGCCAACGCGTAGCCGGGCCCGGAGCCCAGGCAGCCGAACGGCCCCGGGTCGATCCACAGGCCGGGCGCGTCGCGCTCGATGAGCCGGCCGGCGAAGGACACGAAGTCCCCGCCGTCGCCGACGATGATCGCGTCGCGGTCCGCGAAGCGGTCGACCTCGGCGATCAAGCGGGCGGGATGCACCGGCGACGACTCGGAGCGCGTCATCGCCTCGTCGCGCTGGCGCGCCGCCGTCTCGGTCTCGCGCAGGCTCTCCACCCACGCCGCGTGCTCGCCGGCTGCAGACGACGCGAGTCGCGCGATCGCCGCCCGGAGGTCACCGGATTCGACGTCGATGCGGATGACGCGCGTGTCGTCGCCGAACACCGGCGGCTGGCCGAAGTTCAGGCGGAAATCCAGCCGGGCGCAGAGCACCAGGACCACGTCCGCCTCGCGCAGGGCGCGCGAACGCGCGCGCGAGAAGAACAGCGGATGCGAGGGCGGCAGCATGCCGCGCGCCATGCCGTTGACGGTCAGCGGCAGCCCGCCGGACTCGACGAACGAGCGCAGGTCGTGCTCCGCATGCGCCCACCACACCGCTCCGCCCGCGATCACGACCGGCCGCTCCGCCTGCCGCACCGCGCGGGCGGCATCGTCGAGCATCCCGTGGTCCGGAGGAGGACCCGGGTCCACGGTCAGGTGCTCGGTCGCTTCGGGCAGATCGGCCGCACCGAAGAAGACGTCGATCGGGACGTCCATGAAGGTCGGACCTGTCCGCCTGCTGAGCGCCGCCCGGACGCACTCGCCAGTGGTGCGATAGGCGTCCTCGGGCGACATCACGGTCTCGGCCTTCTTGGTCAGGCTGCGCACCACCTCCACGTGGTCCATCTCCTGCAGCGAGCCCATGCCCCAGCGCGCCATCGGCACGCGCCCGCCGATTACGAACAGCGGGCTGTCGTTGCCGAGGGCCTGCGCAAGGGCCGAGGTCGAGTTCGTCACGCCCGGGCCCGCGGTGACGGCGGCGACGCCGCACTCGCGCGTGATCTTTGCCCAGCCCTCGGCCGCGAAGGCGGCCGACTGCTCGTGGCGCGTGTCGACGACGCGAATCCCGTGCTCGGTCGCTCCCATCAGCACCGGCCAGATGTGGCCGCCGTTCAACGTGAACAGATGCGAGACGCCCGCGCGCTTGAGCGCGAGGGCCACCAGCTCGCCGGCGTTCCCGGAATCGGTCACTTCACTCCGCTATGGAGAACGGCATCGCCGGGGTGTTGAAGGCCGCGCAGGGATGGCCCTCGCGGCCGATCAGGATCACTCCCCCCGGCGCCTGCAGCGACTGGCCGAGGTGGTCGATCGCTCCCTGCGCGACAGCCGCCGGATCCATGCCGTGCTGCAGCTCGACGACCATCAACCGCGCCAGGCCGAGCCGGATGAACGCCTCGCCGAGGCCCGTTCCCACGACCCCGCCGAAGCGATCGTCGGCGTAGAAGCCGGCGCCGGCGATGGGTGAGTCGCCGATGCGGCCCGGCAGCTTGCCCGTGCGGCCGCCGGTCGACACGGCGACCGCGATGTGGCCTTCGGCGTCGCGGGCGACCGCGCCCACGGTGTCCGCGCCCTCGAGGAGCTCCTGGCGCTTGCGGTCGGTGACGAAGATCGCGGGGTCGCACATCTCGACGCCATGCTCGCGCGCGAACCGGGACGCGCCCTCGGCGGCGAGCAGGACGTGCCTGCCGTCCTCCATCACGGCGACGGCCAGGTCGATCGGATGGCGCACGTCGCGCAGGCACGCCGCCGCGCCCACGCGGCGGTCGGACCCGTCCATCACGCCCGCGTCGAGCTCGACGACACCGTCCGCATTCAGGCACGCGCCGATGCCGGCGTTCAGCAGCGGCTCGTCCTCCATGTGACGCACCGCCGCCACCGCGGCGGCCAGCGCGCCTTCCCCGATGCGCGCCCAGCCGGCGTCGCGAGCGCGATCGACCGCGGCCTGGCGGTCCGCGCGCTCAGATTCAGGGGTGGGGCCGGCGCCGCCGTGGACGACCAGCGCCGGGTTAGTAGGCGTGCGCTCCCTGCGAGTCGGTATCGAGCGGCCAGCTGGAGCGGCGCTCGCCGAACCGGCGCTCGGCGATCCGGCGGTCGAAGGGAAAAAGGATGCGCCGGTTGGCCGCGGCGCGCTCACCGTTGCGGCGCTCGCCGAAGCGACGCTCGACGCCTGCTCGCCTGTCGCCGCCCTGCCTGCGGTCGGGGCCGCGGTCGGTCATCTCCACCCTCTTCGTGTCCGGGCGCTGATCCTAGCGCACTCCTCTGTCGAGTGCCGAAAGCTTTTCGTCGAGGCGGCGCTCCGACGCCCGCCGCTCGAGCTCGTCGCGTTCCTCCAGGTCGACGAACCTCGCGTAGCCCGCCAGCCGCGGGTGCACCTCCCGGACGCGCCGGAACATCTCCTGCGCGACCCAGCGGTAGTCCGGGTGCCCCTGGGGCGTCGTCCTCAGCTCGCACAGGTGGAAGACCTCGCGGAGGTTGGCGCGGAAGTACCACCGGACGTGAAAAGCGATCGGGACGGCGTACTGGGCGAGCGCCGGCCCGAGCTCGCGTGCCAGCGTCGCGTGCGCCTCGGCCGCCGCCTCGACGGCACCCGTGAAGTCTCGGTCGACTCCCAGCTCGGCCAGGCCCGGCGGGAGGTCGTAGCCGAGCGCCGTCCCCAGCGGTTGGCGGTCCTGCGTGAGCATGCGGTGCCGGTGCAGGTCCCGGTAGGCGCCGAAGTTCGCCGTGATCTCGAACGTGTACACGGCGTGCTCGAGGGCGCGCGGCGCGCGCTGCCGGCGGTTCGAGCGCCCGGCAAAGAGCGCGTCGAGGACGGCGGAGGGGTCGGCGGCCTGGGCCTCGAGGGGAAGGTCCGAGTACGGGAACAGCGCGGCGGCGACGACCTTGCGCTCGGCGTCCGGGTCGAACTCCACCAGGCGCACCGCAGGCGCGGTCGACACCGGCGTGCCGCGCGGGGCGAGCGACGCCACCGACTCGCGAACGCGGGCGAGCCGTTCGGCGGCCGGCCGGCCGTACCTGTCGTCCAGCGCTCGGCGGACAAAGGCCGGGATCACGAGCGCGAGCTCGCGGTGGAGGTCGTCGGCGAGGCGCCTGCATTCCGGCAGCTCATGCGCGGCGAGCTTGGTGATGAGGTACTCGAAGGCGCGCCCGTTGCCGAAGAGTCCGAGGTTCGTCAGCGTGCCCGCCGGCAGCAGGCCGCGGAGCAGGTCGAGCGCCTTGGCCCGCGTCGCGGACTTCCACGCGCGGTCGGTTTCGCCGGGCTCCTGCGGGAACTTCTCCCGGATGGCCAGCGTGACCGGCTCGACGAGCGAGCTGTACGTCGCGAACAGGGCGTCGGCCGCGCGTTCGTACGCCGGATGCCGCATCTCGGGCCCGCGGTGGTAGAGGTATCGACCGTCCGGGCCGGGGCGATCGAAGCGGACGTACCGCGTCGACTTCTCGAGTGGCGAGATGCCGATGCGGCTGTCCTCCAACGCCTTGGCGGCGAGGATCGACGCCTGCTCGACGGCGATGTGCGCCCCGGCGAGTTCCGCGACCGAGTCGTCGCCGTAGCCCACGAGCACGCGCTCGTAGAACTCCTCCGCACGGCGAACCGCGACCATGTCCTCCATCGCGGCCGGCGCCGCGGTGAGCTGCTCGAAGCCTGAGGCGGCATCGTTGATGAACTCGTCCAGCAGGACCCGCCGGAGGCTTTTCTCCGTCCGCGAGTACCGCGAGAACAGCGCGCCCTTCACGACCTCGGGCAGGTTGCGCAACGCAAAAACCGGCCGGTCGAGGTTCGTGAAGTAGCGCCCGAGCAGCTCCTGCTCCGCCGCGCTGAACTCCATCGCGACATTGTCGCTCGGCGCCGAAACCGATGGAGAGTCAAGATCTGGTGGGCCGCCCGGCGCCAGACACCACCTATGGGCTCGTAGTAGGAGTTGTCCCCGACTTGTCCCCACTTTTGTTAATAACCGCCCGCAAAACGCCGATTCCAGCCAGGGGCTAGCCTCCTAGAAGGGAATGGAAGAGGTCGACTGGGCGGAGCGCTGGCGGCAGATCGTCGCCGACCGGGCCACGCTCGCCCACGGACACGCCGACAGCGGCTACTGGGACAGGCGCGCAAGTAGCTTCGCGCGCTCCACCCACGCCCGCAGCGACGAGTTCCTGCAGGTCCTGGACCCCTACCTGTCGCCGCGCAAGACGCTCATCGACGTCGGGGCCGGCACGGGCCGGCACGCCACCCCGCTGGCCGAGAGGCTCGAGTGGGTGACCGCCGTCGAGCCGTCGGACGGGATGCGCTCGCACATCCCGCCGCGCGACAACATGACCGTGGTCGCCTCGACCTGGGAGGATGCCGAGGTCGCGCCCGCCGACCTCGTGATCTGCAGCCACGTCATGTACGGAGTGGCCGAGCCGGTGCCGTTCGTCGAGAAGATGGAGAGGTCCGCGCGCGAGCGCGTCTTCGTGATGATGCGCGAGACCGACCTACCGCACCCCGCGGCGGAGATCCGGCGTCGCCTGGCGGGCGCGGCCGGCCCGCGCCTTCCGCGGTTCAGCGACCTCTTCATGCTGCTGCTGTCGATCGGCGTCGCCGCCGACGTGCGGTTCCTGCGCTATCCCATCGTCACGCGCTACGCGACCATGGACGAGGCGCTCGAGGATTGCCGGGCGCTGTACGGCGATGGTTGGGACGAGTCGCGCGCCCACGGCGTGCTGCACCAGATCCTCCGCAAGGAAGGCGACGAGCTCGTCTTCGACGGCGGCGTCGCGCTGTCGGGAGTCGCGCATTGGCAGCCACCGAAGAAATAGCTCTCCGGCCGGTGAGGCCGGCGGACGAACCGAGGGTGCTCGAGATCACCAGCGACGTGTGGGAAGGGCACGACTACCTCCCCCGCGTGTTCGACCGCTGGGTGTCCGACGCCGGCGCCGAGTTCCAGGCGGCGGAGGTCGACGGCGTCGTGGTTGCCGTGCAGCGCATCCGGCCGTACGCGCCCGGGCTCGTCTGGTACGAGGGACTGCGGGTGGCGACGACGCACCGCCGGCGCGGCATCGCGCGGTCGATGCTCGCGGTGGCCGTCGACGAGGCGCGCCAGCAGGGCTTCGAGGAGATGCGCCTGGCGACTCGCGACCAGCCCGCGATCGACCTGTTCGAATCGGCCGGCTTCGTCCGGCGGGTGGAGATGAAGTGGTGGCGTGGCGTGCGCAGCGAGGGCGGCGAGCCCGCGCGCATCCCCGACGCGTCGGAGGCGCCACGGATGTGGGCGGCGGTCGCGGCGAGCAAAGGCTTTGACCTGTACGGCGGCCTTAATCCAGACCTGAACGGTGCGCGCGACCTCGACGCCCGCGAGCTGGAGCGCCTCGCCGGCCAAGGCCTAGTGAGGATGGGCCCGGGCGGCCGCGCGCTGGCGCTGCTGCGCGAGGCGTGGGGCCAGAACATCGCGTTCTCGCTTCTCGCGGGGTCCGGAGGAGCGCTGCGCGAGGTCCTGATGGCGCTCCGTTTCGAGGCCGACGCCGACGGGCTGCGGCACGTGACGGTGACGCTTCCGTCGGGGCACCCGGCCGAGGAGGACCTGCGCGCCAGCGGATACGATTTCGCGGATGCCGAGCGCAGTGCCTACATCTACTCCCTCAAGCTGTAGTTGACCCGCCGCTACGTCATCCTGGGCAACGGCATCGCCGGGCAGACCTGCGCCGAGGACCTGCGGAAGGCGGACGCCGACGCGTCGATCACGATCGTCGCGGCGGAGCGGCACCCGCTGTACAACCGGGTCGCCTTGCCTCGCTACCTGCGCGGCCAGGTCCGGCGCGAGAAGGTCTTCATGCGCACCGCCGAGGACTCGGCGGCGAAGAACATCGACATCCACTTCGAGACGTGGGCGACCAAGGTCGACGCGCGCGAAAAGGTCGTGCACACCAACCGCGGTCAGGAGCTGAAGTACGACGCGCTCCTGATCGCGACCGGCGGCCGGCCCAAGCCTCCGCCGTGGCCCGGCTCCGACGAGGTCTCGGCCTGCCTGGGCTTCCAGACGCTCGACGACACGGACGCGATCATCGAGAAGGCCGACGCGTCGGAGCGCGTGCTCATCATGGGCGGCAGCTTCATCGGCTACGAGCTCGCCGAGGGCGTGAGCTTCCGCAAGAAGGCGAAGGTCACGTGGATCATGCGCGGCCCGTGGTTCCTGCGCTACGTCCTCGACGAGGAGGGCGGCCACCTGTGCCGGCAGATGGGCGAGGCGCAGGACGTGCAGTTCATCGTCTCCGACGAGGTGAAGCAGTTCACTCGCGTCAACGGCCGCTACCGCGCCGAGACCGTCAATGGAGAGAGGGTCGATTTCGACCTGCTCACCTATGGCGTCGGCCTCGACTACTACACCGAGCCCGCGGCGGACACGGGGATCGAGCTGAAGAGGGGAATCGTCACCGACGCGAAGCTGCGCACGGCGGCGCCGGACGTGTACGCCGCCGGAGACATCGCCGTCTTCTATGACCTGATGGTCGAGCGCCACAACCAGATGGGGACGTGGGACAACGCGGAGGCGCACGGCCGCGTGGCGGCGATCAACATGGCGGGCGGCAACGAGGACTTCTTCGACGTGCCGACCTACACGACGACCATGTTCGGCTCGACCCTGGCGGTCGCCGGCGTCACGCCGGACGTGCAGCCCGGGCTCGAGTCCGTGCGCACGTTCAGCTACGAGGAGAAGTTCTACCGCAAGCTCTTCTTCAAGGACGACCGGCTCGTCGGCGCGATCATGATCGGGCCGCCGAAGGGTAGGAAGAAGCTCATCGAGATCATGCGCTCGCGCCAGAAGATCGAGAGGCCGCGGCAGGAGCTGCTAGACCCGGCCAACCTCAAGGACTATCCATGAGGCGCCCCGCGGCTGGGCCGCCGTCGTATCGTTAGCTCAGGAAAGATGGCTTTCGCCTACAGCGAAACAGCCGCGGAGATTCGGCGCGCCCTCGGGGCGGTGCTGCGCGCCCGCCGGGAGGCGCTTCGGCGCACGCTGAGCGAGGTCGCGGCCGAGGCCGGGCTGTCGCCGGCGCACCTCTCCGAGGTCGAGCGCGGGCAGAAGGAGGCCTCCTCCGAGCTGCT